>JBEIKS010000213.1:0-4597 GCA_040379625.1 Burkholderiaceae bacterium | reverse complement strand
GTGTGGACACCGGAGCTGACATGACCTACATCGTACCTTGCTGGGAAGGACAACCTCTTCCGAACGCCACAATGGTAACTTAAGGCTCATTCACACTACCTAGTGCAGAGTCCACAGTGGACGGTGCCTTGCGCTTTTTCCTTTCGTCCCACTCCGCCTTCATTACCGGGCAGGTGTTGCCGTTGGTGGGTGCTCCTGAAGGCTACACCGCTGTGCCGGCTGAGCAGACCCTCAAAGGCAAGGTTGCAGTCGTAACCGGTGCTGCACGAGGCATTGGAGCTGCCATTGCCCAAGTGCTGGCACGCGAGGGCGCCACCGTCATCGGTGTGGATCGCCCAGCAGAAGAAGCCGCCTTGGCTGAAACCATCAGCGCTTTGAATGGCGTGGTTTTGCCTTTGGACATCACTGACCCGAGCGCGCCTGAAACACTGGCGCATTTGGTGACTCAGCGCTTTGGCGGCGTCGACATTATTGTTCACAACGCAGGTATTACCCGCGACAAAATGCTGCGCAACATGGCGCCCCACCTCTGGGATATGGTGCTCGACGTAAACTTGGGGGCGATTATCCGCACCAACGAACGCCTGATGCAGGGCGCTTTCAAGCCCAACGCCCGAATAGTCTGCATTTCGTCCATTGGCGGTATTGGCGGCAACGCCGGACAGACAAATTACGCAGCCACAAAATCCGCAATTATCGGTTACTGCAATGCCTTGTCCGGTGTATTGGCCAAGCAAGGCATGGCCATTAACGCGATTGCCCCCGGTTTTATCGAAACGCAAATGACGGCAGCCATTCCTGTCGTTAATCGCGAGGTGGGTCGCCGCTTGTCTACCTTGTCTCAGGGCGGGTTGCCTGTGGACATTGCCGAAGCCGTTACTTTCATGGCCAGTCCGCTGGCCAGAGGTGTCAATGGCGCAACGCTGAGGGTGTGTGGTCAAAGCTTCATCGGTGCCTGATCAATTTTAAAGCGTAGGGTGGTGTCCACCCTTGCGCACCAAAACAATAGAAACCAATCAGTGCGCTCACTGATATTTTCATTAAAGGAATTAACCATGTCTTATGGCCGTCGTGTTGCAATCATTGGTGGAGCCCGCATTCCGTTTGCCCGTTCCAACTCCGCTTACATTGGAAAATCCAATCAGGACATGCTGACAGCGTCCTTTCGCGGTGTCGTAGACAAATTTCAGTTGCATGGTGAAACGCTGGGCGATGTGGTCGCAGGTGCGGTGGTCAAGCACAGCCGCGATTTCAACCTGTGCCGCGAGTCGGTATTGGGCTCAGGTTTGTCACCTTCAACCCCCGCTTTTGACATTCAGCAGGCTTGCGGTACCGGTCTTGAGGCTGCCATTGTCGTAGCGAACAAAATCGCGCTGGGTCAAATTGAAGTGGGTATGGCCGGCGGTGTGGATACCACCACAGACGCTCCTATTTCTGTCTCTGAAGGCTTGCGGAAAATTTTGCTTGAAGCCAACAGAATGAAAACCACAGGCCAGAAGCTAAAGACATTGCTGAAAATTCGTCCCAAGCACCTGACACCGCTGCCACCGGCCAATGCCGAGCCGCGCACAAAAATGTCGATGGGTGCACACTGTGAGGTCATGGCCAAGACTTGGAAGATTGCCCGGGAAGACCAGGATGCGCTTGCAGTTGAATCGCATCACAAGGCAGCCAAGGCTTATGAAGAAGGTTTCTTTGATGATCTGGTGATTCCTTTTGCAGGTCTGGCCCGAGATAACAACATGCGCGGCGACTCCAGTGTGGAAAAGCTGTCTACGCTGAAGCCTGCGTTTGACCGTAAGAGCGGCTTGGGCACCATGACAGCAGGCAATTCCACGCCTCTGACCGATGGCTCTTCAGCAGTGCTGCTGGCCTCTGAAGATTGGGCCCGCGCCCGTGGTATTGAGCCTTTGGCCTACCTGACTTTCTGTGAAACCGCTGGGGTTGATTTTGTGTCTGGCAAAGAGGGTTTGTTGATGGCGCCGGCCTATGCAGTGCCAGCCATGCTGAAAAAAGCGGGTCTGACTTTGCAGGATTTTGATTTTTATGAAATTCACGAGGCATTTGCAGCCCAGGTTCTGTGCACCTTGAAGGCATGGGAAGACCCCGTGTTCTGTAAGGAAAAGCTGGGTCTGGATGCTGCTCTGGGTTCTATTGATCGCAGCAAGATGAACGTCAAGGGCGGTTCGCTGGCAGTGGGTCACCCCTTTGCAGCCACTGGTGGACGTATCATTGCGACTTTGGCAAAACTGTTGGCAGAGAAAGGCAGTGGTCGTGGTCTGATTTCCGTTTGCGCAGCAGGTGGTATCGGCGTGACAGCCATTATTGAACGTTAATCGGAGTTTTATAGAAATGAGCGCGAGTCCCGCGGAAGTAAAGGCCGACACCGGGTTGCAGGCCAACGCTGCGTCGCAAGACGCAGTGGTTGCTGCATCTCAGGAAATGCTGTTGAAATCCCTGCCCAATGCCAAGGCCTTGTTGCTGAAAGCTGCGGCCACGGCAACCCGAAAACCCTCCATGGATACCTTGGCACCTGCCTTGAGCGTCCGGGTGAACCAGGTGAAGTTTTCATCTGCCTGGGTTTCGGCCTACAACAAGGTGTGCGGTTTTGAGGCTGAGGAAATTTCGTTGACTGCGCCTCAGGTGCTGGCTTCAGGCCTGCATTTGCACTTGATGGCCAATGAAGCGGTTCCATTCCCCATGTTGGGCATGGTGCACATGTACAACGAAATTGAATCGTTTGCACCATTGAAGTTGGAATCGCCCTACGATGTGGTGGTTTCTTTCGGGGAAACCCGCAAGCTTCCGCTGGGTTTGGAGTTCGAGGTGGTCACCCGCTTTTTTGAGGGTGAACAAGTGGTCTGGCAAGCGGTGATGACCATTCTTTCGAGAATCAAGGGAGCCCGAGTGGTTGCGGCCAAGCCTGCACCCTTGGTAGAACTCGATGCAACGCAGGCCCAGTACGTGCGTCTGGATGTACCGGAAAACCAAGGTCGCAAGTATGCAAAGGTTTCCAACGACTACAACCCGATTCACTTGCATGCAAAAAGCGCGTCGTTGTTCGGGTTTCCGAAAGCCATTGCCCACGGCATGTGGACGGCGGCAAGGTTGTTGGCCGATGTCAGCAAGCAGTTGGAGTCTGCGCCTTCACGCTATCAGGTTCGTTTCAAGCAGCCGGTATTTTTGCCATCTTCCAGCATGGTGAAGTTTCAGGCGGGTGCCGATGGTGCGCAATACCAGTTGTTGTCTTCCAAAGACTCCAAGGTGCTGATGGAAGGTCGCGTCAGCGCTGCTCTTTAAGCGCCAGCAAGCCCGGAAAGTACAAGTCTTTCAGGGTTTGATGCACTTCGTTCAAACCCATGTCCGGGTGGTCTACCCACCACCTGGCCATGGCTTCCACCCCCCCCACCATACTGTGTGCAATTGAATCGGCTTTGCTGGCTGTCTCTGGCGTTTGTTCGCCCAGGAGGGCCTGCAAGGTGCTGCTGGTTGCGTCAATGAAGGCGCCGCGAAATGACGCGACGCGTTCACCCACCGGCCCTACGGTGGTCAGCGTTTCGTTGTACAAAACAGACCAGCCTTCACGGTGGCGCTCTACAAACGCCAGAAACGACAACATGGTTTGTTCCAGTCGCTGTTGGGGGTCGGGGTGGCTCATGATGACGTTCAGCCCGTGCGACAGGTATTGCCCCACTTGTTCAATGATGGCGAGATACAACGCGTCTTTGGAGCCAAAATAGCGGTAGAGCAGGGGCTTTGTGATGCCCGCACCGATGGCGATTTCTTCCATGGAACTGGCATGAAAACCGTGCTTTGCAAACACCCGACCTGCCACCACAAGAATTTCTGCCATGCGTTCGTTACGAGGCACCTTGCGTGTACCGAGTTTTTGGGTTGATTTCGGCTTTTGACTGTCGGCTTGTGCCGGGTCTGTGCCGGTCTCCTGTTTTTTGGACATGTGAAATGCAGTGTTCAAACGGATTTGCAGTGTATCTGAAAGCGCCTGCGCGAACCTTGCCCCAGACGCTTTCAGTGTGGAGGTGCCACGGTCAGTTGTAACCCACCCTGTCGAGGATGCGTTGTGCCGTTACCGTATTGCGCGCTAAGGTTTGCGCGGAAATTGCGTCAGCCTTGTAATTGCCCAATGAGGTGAGGGCCTCGTTGTTGGGCTTTACGTTTTTAACCACGGGCCATTCGTTGTTTCCGTCCGCAAAGTAGGTTTGTGCTTCGTTGCTGGACAAGTATTCCAGAAATTTGATGGCTGCCTCTTTGTGGGGAGCGTATTTTGCAACGCCACCACCGGCAATGTTGATGTGTGCGCCTTGCTTTTGCTGATTCGGCCAAATGAAGCCCACTTTGCTCACAATGGCTTTGTCTTCGGCTTTTTCCGAACGCAGCAAGCGCACCCAATAATAGGAATTGGTGAGCGCAACACCACATTCGCCTGAGGCCACGCCCTTGATTTGGTCTGTGTCTCCGCCCTTAGGTGGCCTAGCCATGTTGGCAACCATGGCTTTTGCCCACTTTTCAGCGCCTTCGGTGCCCAGATGCTCCACCAGACTGCCCACCAGTGACAGCATGTAAGGGTGGGAACCTG
>JBEIKS010000212.1:0-4605 GCA_040379625.1 Burkholderiaceae bacterium | reverse complement strand
CGTATTTTTTCGCTACGATGCAAGAAAACGGGTCAAGACCAACTTGATGGTTTTCCTGCGCCCGGTTGTCATACGCACACCAGAACAATCGAACTCGCTGATGGCTGACCGCTACGAATACATGCGAGGCATAGGCGAGCAATCGCAACCAACACCGCGGTTTGCCCTGCCCAACGAGGCTGCCCCCATCATGCCAGCCTTGAAACCGTTTGGTGAAGGCGGACTGGCACCTGCGGCACCGGGCAAAGCCACGCAGATACCGTTTAATACCCCCAAGGCCAAAACAACACGGATTGATGTAAAAACGCCATGAGCGCACTGAGTTTTTCTCAACAGGCGATCAGCAAGGTTCCTTATGCGTTTGCCAGACAAAACCGCATGCTTTGCGCCGAACTGCAGGCCGATGCATGGAAGGTCTGGATATGCCCGGACACGCCCGCCCAAGCCATGAACGAACTGCAGCGCTTCGCACCGCAACGTATTGTGTGGCTGCCTTGCGAAGACGCCGCATTGCTGGACAGAACCATACAACAGGCCTATTCGGCCCAGGAAACCTCAGCCGCTGCCGTGGCTGACGAGGTGGCGGGCGACTTGGACCTAGCGCAATTGATGCAGGACATCCCGGCCGTTGAAGACTTGCTGGACACGGAAGACGACGCGCCGATTATCCGCATGATCAATGCCTTGCTGACCCAAGCCAGCCGCGACAATGCCTCGGACATTCACATTGAACCGTTTGAAACCCATTCTGCCGTGCGCTTTAGGGTGGATGGCTCGCTGCGTGATGTATTGCAACCCAGAAGGGAACTGCATGCCGCACTGGCCGCGCGCATTAAAATTATGGCGAGTCTGGACATTGCGGAAAAACGCTTGCCCCAAGACGGTCGCATCAACCTTAAAATTGGCGGCCGTGCTGTGGATGTCCGCGTCTCTACGCTACCCACCGGGCATGGCGAGCGCGTAGTGTTGCGCTTGCTGCAAAAAGACGCAGGCCGCCTGAACCTGGCGAAGCTGGGCATGGCCGAAGATGCACTGGCTGAAATCGACAGGCTGATCAAACAGCCTCACGGCATTGTGTTGGTGACTGGGCCCACCGGATCGGGAAAGACCACAACACTGTATGCCGCAATGTCACGGCTGGAGGTGGGCACCACCAACATCATGACGGTGGAAGATCCGGTTGAATACGACCTGCCCGGTATCAGCCAGACGCCGGTCAACAGCAAGATTGACATGAGCTTTGGCAAAGCATTGCGCGCCATTTTGCGGCAGGACCCCGATGTCATCATGATTGGTGAAATCCGCGATCTGGAAACCGCCCAGATTGCCGTACAAGCATCGCTGACCGGCCACCTGGTGCTTGCCACCTTGCACACCAACGATTCTGCCAGCGCAGTCACCCGGCTAATTGACATGGGTGTGGAGCCGTTTCTTCTGTCCTCCAGCCTGCTGGGGGTTCTGGCTCAGCGCTTGGTCAGGCAACTCTGCCCGCACTGCAAAAAGCAGGACAACCACCTGCGTTGGCATGCAGTGGGCTGCGATGCCTGCGGCTTTACCGGTTATGCAGGCAGAACCGGCATTTATGAATTGCTTTCGGTGGACGACACCATCCGTGAACTGATTCACTCTCAAGCCGGTGAAGCCGTGATCAAACAAAACGCGTTGCGCAGCGGTATGCGGCAAATGCGCGAGGACGGTGCCCGCTGGATCACTTCCGGTCTGACCACCGAAGAAGAAATTCTTCGCGCAACGCGAGACTGAGCGCACCATGGCGGCCTTCAGATATGAAGCTCAAAGCAGCACCGGCGCCTTAAGCCAAGGTGTGATGGAAGGTGACTCAGCCAGACATGTCCGCCAGCAACTGCGCAATCAGGGTTTGATGCCAATTGCCATCAGCCCGGTTGAAAAGAAACAATCCAGTTCAGCCCATGCGTTTTCATCGGAACTGAGCAACACGGAAGTGGTTCTGCTGACCCGGCAACTGGCCAGCCTTTTGCAGGCACGCCTGCCCTTGGCCAGAGCACTGAGCGCCTTGGTTGAGCAGGCGGAAAAACCCTTGATTCGTGACAGGCTGGCCAGTATCCGCGCCGATGTTGTGGCCGGCACCCCGCTGTCGCAGGCGTTTGCAAAATTTCCCCGTGCATTCCCGGAAATGTACCAGGCCACCGTGGCCGCCGGCGAATCCACCGGCGAACTTGGAACAGTCATGAGCAAACTGGCCGATGCGCTGGAAGCCCGGCAAGCATTGGCGCAAAAGGTCTCCGCTGCATTCATTTACCCGGCCGTGGTGACTGTGGTGGCCATCATGGTGGTGGTGGGCTTGCTCACCTACGTGGTGCCCCAAGTGGTGTCTGTTTTCGAGTCCAGCAAGCAAAGCCTGCCAACCCTGACCATTGTAATGATTTGGCTTTCAGACGCGTTGCGCAACTGGGGCTGGCTGATGCTTGTCGTCATGGCGCTGGCGGGGTTCGCCTTCAAGCGCGCCCTGCAAAATGCGCAAATAAAACACCGCTTTGACCAATACCTTCTGCAACTGCCCCTGATTGGAAAATACCTGCGTGCAGTCAATACGGCCAGACTCGCCTCGACGCTCGCAATTTTAGTTGGCAGCGGGGTGCCCATCATCAAGGCGCTCAATGCCGCTACAAAAACCATGAATAACACGGCCTTGCGTGAAGCGATGGACGAGGTGCAGGTCAAGGTGAGGGAGGGCGTGAGCCTGTCCAAGGCACTTGAAAGCAGTCGCCTGTTTCCGCCGGTGCTGGTGCATTTGGTGGCCAGTGGAGAGGCCACGGGTGAATTGGCACAAATGCTGGAAAGAGCGGCACAGTCGCAAACCAGTGAAGTTGAAAGAAAAACGCTGTGGCTGACCAGCCTGCTTGAACCCGCCTTGATTCTGATCATGGGCTTGCTGGTTCTGCTGATTGTGTTGGCTGTAATGATGCCCATCATTGAAGTGAATCAGCTCATACGCTGACCCCCAACAAAAACCCGTAAAGCAGGACATGCAAACAGACAGCTTCAATGAAATCATTACCGTGGTGCTTGTTGAAGACGAACCAAACACCCGCGATTATCTGAGCAGCCTGATTGAAGGCAACTCGAAGCTGCGCCTGTTGGCCAGTTTCGACACGGCCAACGCCGCACTGCATTTCCTGGCCCTGCAAAGTTGCGATGTTTTATTGGTTGATCTGGGCTTGCCCGACCGCTCAGGTTTGGATGTAATCAGCTTTGCCTCGGGCGCACATCCGAATTGCGACATCATGGTGATCACCGTATTTGGCGACGAATCGCACGTCCTCAAGAGCATCGCCGCAGGCGCCACCGGCTACCTGATCAAGGAGTCCAGCGCCTCTGAGTTGCTGCACCACATTGAAACCCTCAGGGCAGGAGGCTCACCCATCAGCCCTGTCATTGCGCGGCAATTGCTCACAAAAATGCGCCCGGCTCAACAAACGCCTACATTGGCAAATTCAAGAAAACTCAGCGAACAGGAAATCAAGGTTCTCAACTACATCGCCAAAGGCTTCGCGGTGGCGGAAATCGGCGAACTGATGGAATTGTCTGCACACACGATCAGTACCTACGTAAAACGCATCTACCGTAAATTGTCGGTTAATTCAAAAACAGAGGCGGTTTTTGAAGGTGGCTTGTTGGGCTTGATTGAGCAACCGAGAAAAGACTGACCATGAGAATCCCTTACGCAGTGGGCATAGGAACATTCGTTGTGATGTCTGTGTTGGCTGTTGTACACGTGCTGCTCAGCAACATAAGCCTACTTGAAGACAACCCTTCACTGAAGGTGATTGACCAAGCGGATTTCTTTTTAGATAAGGACGATACGCTTAGAGCGCTACCCACCGAAGAAACATTTCAACGTGTCAATCTGCCTGACGTCTGGATAGAGCGCATTCCGAAAAAAACCGGCACAGGCTGGTATCGCATGCAATTCGAAGTCACTGAATCTGACAACATTCGCTCAATGTTCATCAGTCGCTTGGGATTGAATGCCAATTTTTACTTGGATGGCCAACGGGTGGGGGGCTATGGCACATTGCGAGGTGAACGGGTTATCCGGCCATGGAACCGACCGCACATGGCGAGCTTTCCCGGCGTCCGTCTCGCGCCCGGCCCACACACACTGGTCATCGAATTAGATGGAATGGTGAGCCATTACACAGGGCTGGGGAGAATTTTTTTAGGCCCGGAAGATGACTTGCTGCGTTTTTTCAATCAACGAATGTTTGTACAAAACACGATGGCACTGGTGTCTAGCGGACTGTGCATCGCCGGCTTTATTGGCCTGTTGTTGATTTGGAGTCAGCTTAATTACAATAAATCCATTCTTTGTTTGATGCTGATCATTTCGTTGATGGGCATTTGGATGTCTGGTTTTTCCACCCATGAATTCCCTTTTGACCAAAAAGAGTATGCCCGATTTATGTACCTCATCCACTTTGTGATGTTGGGCTTGATGTATCAATTAATCTTACTCTGCAGGCCAACCCCCCTTAAGCGAGATTGCATACTGCTGTGGACGTTTGTCGTTTCCCTCCTCATTCCTGTTTGGATCAGCGATATCGTCACTCTGCTTCGCCTGATGCT
>JBEIKS010000211.1:0-4620 GCA_040379625.1 Burkholderiaceae bacterium | reverse complement strand
GCAGGTATTTTTTAGCGCTCAGGCAAACATCCCATTGGCTTTTGCTGTTATTGGGGCTGATGTTTTTTTTCTCTGCCAACGCATCAGCGCAAGCCCAGCACACCCATAAAAAACGCCCTGCGCTGGCCACCTGGCCAGCCATTGCACCCAATGGAGATTTGTACATTTCAGGCGTTAATGCCCAAGGTCAGTTGTTCCTGCAAGCCAGCGCAAACAACGGAATGACCTGGCGGGCACCCGTTACCCTCAGCACCGGTGGCGATACCGTGCTGGCAGACGGGCAAAACCGCCCAAAGCTGGTATTCCTTAAAAACGGCGATTGGCTCATCAGCTACACCACCCCCTTGGCAAAGCCTTACACGGGCGACGTGAAATACATGGTTTCCAAAGATGGTGGCCAGACATTTTCGCAACCCCAGCGGGTACATCAGGACAACCAGATCATCACCCACCGATTTGAGTCGCTCGCGCTCAACGCGCAAGGCCTGCTCAATGTATTCTGGATAGACAAACGCGACCTGCAAGCGCAAACCCAACAGGAAATCGCCTACCGTGGCGCTGCAGTTTACGGTCGTACCGCAACGCCTGAAGGCGAATTCATACAACCGGATTTCAAACTGGCAGACCACAGTTGCGAATGCTGCCAAATAGCCGCGGTGCCCACCAAGAATGGCGATGTTGCGCTGCTGTGGCGGCATATTTTTGAACCCAACATACGAGACCACGCATTTGCACGCATCAAGCCCGCAACAGAAGCCAAACCCACGGCAACCCCTGTCATCGTGAGGGCAACGTTCGACAACTGGGCTGTGGATGCCTGCCCCCATCAAGGGCCCGCCATGGTGGAAGACCCGCAAGGCAATTTCCATATTGTCTGGTTCGGAGTCAAAGGGGAACAATCAGGGGTGCGCTACGCAAAACTGGATGCCGCGGGCAAACCCTTGGGGCAAGCGCTGCAATTACCGGACGCAGGTGCCGAATTTGCAGACATCGCGTTTGCAGACAACACGTTGGCCATCGTCTGGCGCAGTTTCAACGGCAAACACTTCACGCTTTCGGCCTGGGTCTCAAAAGACAGGGGCAAGCACTTCAGCTTGCAAGAGTTGGGCACCACCACCGAAGAAAATGACGCACCGCGGCTTTTCAAGCGTGAAAACAAGCTTTATGTGCTGTGGCGCACTTCCAGTGAAAACACAGTGTATTCGCTGGAAAAACAAGACTTGTGGCAGCGTTTGCTGGAAAACACACCTCGCCCGGCAGCCGTGGTTTTCACTGCCACTGACTGTACCCACTGCCCTTCCGTCATTGCTTCGCTGGCAGCACAAAAATCGAAACTGAATTTTCATCTGGCAGCGGTGGTGATGGATGCAGCACATCTGAGCGATGGTATTGAACTGAAAACACAAACCCACTACGCATTGGCCGACGCGGTGCATCCCTACAGTGGAAAAACCCATGCCTTACAATACGCCGTAAACCCGAAATGGCGAGGCGTCACCCCTTATGTGGCGCTGCTTAAAACAGATGGCTCCATCCGTTATGTGCTGGGGCAACCCAGCCAGCAGCAATTGGAAGACCTGAAAAAATGAAAAAACCGGACAAAAAACAAACTGCGCTGCCAGACTTGGAATTGCGGGAAGGCCAGTCGCTAGAATTATTGAAAGCGCTGCACATCCTGACCCGCGAAGGCAAAATCAACCAGGACAGTCGCAGAAAACTCAAGCAGGTCAATCACCTGCTTCAGTTCATTGGCCCGCTGTTGGAGTCGGCACTGGCTCAAACCGGTGGGGTGTGTCTGGTAGATCATGGCGCAGGCAAGTCGTATCTGGGCTTTATGCTATATGACGCATTTCTGAACAAAGCCGATGCAGCAGGGCAAGTGATAGGCATTGAAAGCCGAGCAGAACTGGTGGAGCGCTCACACGCACTGGCGCAACAACTGGGCTTTAAAGGCATGGCGTTTCACCACCTGACTGTGGCCCAAGCACTGGAATCTGAAGAAATTCCCGCTGCAGTTGATATTGTCACTGCCCTGCACGCCTGCAACACCGCCACCGACGACGCCATTGAGTTTGGCTTGCGCCGCCAGTGCACTGCCTTCGTCTTGGTGCCTTGTTGTCAGGCTGAAGTCGCTGCGCAGTTGCGCGCGGGAAAAAACAGCATGCGTGCTACCTCATCGCTGACCGAGTTGTGGCGCCACCCCCTGCACACCCGTGAGTTTGGCAGTCAGGTGACCAACGTTTTGCGGTGTTTGCGCCTGGAAGCGTCTGGTTATGAAGTCACCGTCACCGAACTGGTTGGCTGGGAACACTCGATGAAAAATGAATTGATCATCGCCAAAAAAACCCCGTCAGCGGCAGGTAAAAAAGCCACGCAGGCAGCCCAAAAACTCAATGAGTTGTTGCATTCATTGGGGCTGGAGGCCATGGCACCGCGCTTTGCCCCCGCCCACTAAAGCGTATTGGGCAAGAAACTGAGTTCTTCTTCCCGAGGTAGCGGCAAGTCCATGCTTTCGAACGCGCCCAACCATTGCAAACGCACGCCATCGGCCACGGAACGGGCTGACAGAAAATTTGCACTGGACTTGAAATTGTCCAATACCTTTGGCAAGGGTTTCAAAGGCTCATCAAGCCCCAAGGTAAAGTCGTCCCAATGCACCGGAACCACCACCTTGGCACCCACCGTGGTCACCACCTCCAACCAGTAGGCCTCTTTGTACGTGTCGTCTTTTTTACCCAAGGTGCCTATACCCAAAAATACAGTGTCGGCTCGCACACCGTCCAGGCCATTGGAAATGAAACCGGCACTGGCCTGAACCAGCCAACGGGGCTTGAGCGCCTCCTTGAGCTCAGGGTTCTGATATTCAAACAGCAGGGAATAACTGCCGCCCTCCTTGTAGTCGGCTGCATGAACGGGCGGCACCAGAGGTGCCTTCAACTCGCCACCGTCATGGCCGTTGTTCCAAGGTGTCGGGCTGTGGATGGCAGGAATGAACTGAACCACAAACGGCCCGATTTCAATGTTCCGTCCGTTTGCAGCCAAGGTCATTTGCTCTGCTGGCAAGCCCTGCCCCAGCCCCAAATACACCGTTGATTGGCTGCCCAACAAGCGAGCCCCGGTGAGCTTTGCCACCAAAGGTGCGTCCATGGCATGGTCGTAGTGAGAATGCGCAGTAACCACCGCCAGCAACTTCAAAGGGCCATTGATCAATCCCAGACGCTTTAATGCGGACTCCACCTTTTCAGGTTCCGGCCCGACCCGGCCCAGCGCTGTTTTCAAAAACCCGGGCCGACTAAAAAAACCGTCGACCAGAATTGCATGCACACCGTCATCGAACATCAAGGTGGACACGCCCACGAATGTGGCTTTCAATGCATCGGCCGTCCCGGGCTTGGCGGGTTCGCCATTTTCCCCCACTGTGGGTATCAGCACAGCCCGTGGTTGCAACAAGGCCTCCGGCAATGCCGGACGGCGGGTTACCCAAGCAAAAAGTACCGCCAAAACCACTACCAGCAGTACAAGCAAAACCACACCTGCTGCGCCATCAGACTTGATGGAGAACCGAGTATTACGCATCGGATTCAGAGTCCTTGTTGGTTACGGTGTTGATATCCATTTCAATGGTGAGTTGGCCGCGCTTGACTCTGACAGCCCAATGGCCGCCCACAGTGCGCAAACCACCTTTTGTGCTTTCCAATTGTCGTATCAACTCCAGCGTTTTGAGTTCATTGATTCTGACACCGGATTTTGACAGCCACAAACGCAACAGTCTTGCTTTGTTACCTTCGTTTAACAACTGGAACTCAGCATGGCGCAAATAGCCCTCAGGGGCGGTGACCGAGGCTAACAGGCTTTCTGAAGACGCGCGCACTTCCGCCTTGTAGGCAGACACTTGCCGGCTCAGGCGCAAAAGAGAAGAACGCACCTGGGGGAATTGGGCTTGAACTTGTGGCAACAAGTGATGACGCAGCCAATTGCGCCTGAATGCATCGCTGGCGTTGCTCGGGTCCTCAAAAAATGTCCAACCGTGTTGTTGAACGCACAGGCGTATGTCTTGTTTTTGAACCGTTAAAAAGGGTCGTCCCAGCATCGAGCCCGAATTTGACGAAGGCAAAGGCGAAACGGGGGCCATTCCAGCAAGCCCCTCCAGACCAGAACCCCTGAAAAGTGCAATCAGGGCGGTTTCAATCTGATCATCTTGATGATGGGCAGTGAGCAATAAACCACCACCGTTTTCTCTCATGCACCGAGCAATGGCTTGGTAGCGGGCACTGCGGGCCTGCGCCTCAAGACTCTTGCCGCCGGCGCGCTTTACCTCAACCGTGAGAACCTCAAGCGCAATGCCCGCCGCATGACAGAAAGCAATGCAGTGCTGCGCCATGTCGTTGGCGACTGTTTGCAATTGGTGATTCACATGAATGGCGCGAAAAGCGAGACCCGAAGCCTTGCAGGCCATCAGCAAGGCGGTTGAATCTTCCCCGCCCGAATAAGCCACCCAAACCGGTTCGTGTAGGTGGGGAGACGCCGCCAGTGAGGCAAAAAAGCGCTCGATGGCGGCCGTCAATAGCGGCAGGCGTTCAAGACCGTCAGACAATCTTGAATTTGCCGTAGCTCAGTGTT
>JBEIKS010000210.1:0-4651 GCA_040379625.1 Burkholderiaceae bacterium | reverse complement strand
AGTCTCTACCGAAACAGGTCAGTTCATCGCAGCCAACACCCGTGGCTTCACAGGTGGCTACCCTTACAGCCGTCACTCTTTTTCTGTGTCACCAATCGCCCAGCTAAAAAAGGGCGACAACAGCACCATGCAAAGAGACTATTGGTACTCCAGCGCACGCCGGTCCAAAGACCTTGCAGACCCAAAAGCGGTGGGCATTTATGCAGCTCAACGTGCATTGGCCAGACTCAATGCGAGAACCATACAAACCCAACAATGCCCCGTCTTGTTTGAGGCACCGTTGGCTGCCGGAATACTCGGTGGTTTTGTTCAGGCGGTGTCGGGTAGCGCGCTTTACAGAAAATCGAGTTTTCTGCTGGACTCACTGGGAAAACCCGTGTTTTCAGACCACTTGAGCGTGCATGAAGACCCGTTTACAAAGCTGGGCATGGGCTCCTCACCCTTTGACGAGGAAGGGGTCAAAACGCAGGCAAGGCAGGTGGTCACAGACGGCGTACTCGAAGGTTACTTCCTGTCTTGTTACTCCGCCAGAAAATTGGGCATGAAAACCACAGGTAATGCGGGCGGCTCGCACAATCTCACATTAACCAGCAAACACACGCAGGAAGCAGACACCCTGGAGGGCATGGTCAAGAAAATGCACCGCGGCCTGTTGGTCACTGAACTCATGGGGCAGGGCGTGAACTACGTCACTGGCGACTATTCAAGAGGCGCATTTGGTTATTGGGTGGAAAACGGAGAAATCGCTTACCCAGTCGAAGAAATTACCATTGCCGGCAATTTAAAAGACATGCTGCGTTCCATCGTTGCGGTCGGAAACGACACCTTGGCCAGAGGCACAAAAATTACCGGCAGTCTGCTCATTGAAGGCATGACGCTGGCCAGTGGTGCCGTCGGCGAATAAAGGAATGTCTGATCATGAGTCGTAGAAAGTTTCTTGAAAACGCAGGCTTGCTCGGGGCATCAACCGTGGCTGCAACCGTTGCCTTGCAACCGGCTGTTGTTCAGGCCGATGCGCAGCCCAGCATTAAATGGCGTTTGACATCCAGTTTTCCGAAAAATCTGGATGTTATTTATGGCACTTCTGAGGTGGTGGCCAATCGGGTGAGGGCGCTCACCGATGGGAAGTTTGACATTCGTGTGTTTGCCGCCGGGGAAATCGTACCGGGACTGCAAGCGCTGGACGCGGTTCAAAACGGCACCGTGGAAGTGGCGCATTCAGCGAGTTATTACTATGTTGGCAAGGACAAAACATTTGCCTTCGACACCGCATTGCCTTTTGGTTTGAGCGCAAGACAGCAAAATGCTTGGCTCTACCACGGCGGCGGGCTTGAGCAATTGCGCGAGTTCTACAAAGATTACAACGTTATCAACTTCCCGGGGGGCAACACAGGAACCCAAATGGGAGGTTGGTTTCGCAAGGAAATTAAAAGCCTGGCTGATTTGAAAGGCCTGAAAATGCGCATTCCAGGCTTTGGCGGAGAGATCTTGTCGAAGTTGGGTGTGGTGCCGCAAACCATTGCAGGAGGAGATATTTACCCCTCTCTGGAAAAGGGAACGATAGATGCCGCTGAGTGGGTTGGCCCCTACGATGATGAACGGCTGGGATTTTCCAAAGTGGCGAAGTTCTACTACGCACCAGGCTTCTGGGAGGCCAGTGCAGGTTTGAGTTTCTTTGTGAACTCCAAAGAATGGGAAAAACTGCCCGCAAGCTACAAGGCTGCATTCGAAGCCGCCTGTGCAGAGGCAAATGTATTGATGCTGGCAGCCTATGACGCGAAAAACCCTGCTGCGCTGGCTAAAATTTTGAATTCTGGTGTCCAACTCAAGGCGTTCCCGTCAGACATCATGGAAGCCGCCTACACGGTCAGTGAGGCACTGCTAAAAGAAGAAGCCGCAAAAAATCCGAAATTCAAAAAGATACTCAGCTCATGGCTGCGCTTTCGCTCAGATCAAGCCAATTGGTTCAAAGTGGCTGAAAATCGAATGGCGAACTTCCAATCTTCAAAACCTTAAACACCTCTGACGGTTCACCAGCGTTTATGGGTGACCAACTGCACCTAGCCTATTTGCGGTAGGGGGCCCACACAAGCGTGGGCCCTCATATTCGTTACGCCAATTCACGGTTTTTTGGGAACGCTGTAATTTAAAACAGTGATTAACCCGAAATAAAAGTACTTTTCCCACTATTTTTAGTGAACGTCCTCGCGTAATTGATCACTCATACAAAAGTTCAGGTCTCGCTTCGCAGAACGGAACTCCTTTTTCACCCATTCACTCCGCTGAGCTAACCTAGACAACTTGGGTTACACCCGCCTCGGGGTTTTAGGTGAAGAGATTCTATGGATTAATAGAACCGTGTAATCGAGGCGCAAGAATCTTTGCCAATTACAACCTAAGATGGGAAAAAATATGTTACGCGTTTATATCGTCGATGATCATCCGATTCTTGCAATGGCCTTGCGAGATCTGCTCACAGCCCGCTATCCAGACTTGGAAGTCAAGCTCTTCAGCCGGCTGGCACCGTCATTGGAGTACGCTCGTTTTGAACGTCCCGATCTGGTCATTCTCGACCCCGGTTTGCCGGATGGCACGCCGGACTTCGTGGTGTCCACTGCCATTGAAGAGTTTCCGTCTTCTGGAATCCTTGTACTTTCAGGCAGCGAAGAGGTGCTGGAAAGCATTGCACCGCGCTACCCCTCCATTGAGTTTCTTTCAAAAGGTGTCTCACAAGACAGGCTCTTTGCGTTTCTGGAAAGCGCATTGAACCAGGTCAGGCGTGCCTCCTGGGCGCAACAAATGACTGATAAACCGCAACAATCCCCAAGCGAACTCGGTGTCAGCCAACGTATCTCCCGCATCACCGACCGTCAGATCGTGGTGCTGCATCGAATCGCCAAAGGAGAATCGAACCATGAAATCGCGCGAGCGCTCAGCTTGTCGCCTGAAACAGTGAAAACCCATGTTCGCAGCATTCTTGCGCGCCTGAATGCAAGAAACCGTCTGGAAGCCGCGATGTTGTATCGCAACTGGAAAGAACCCAAAGCCATGGATGAAACACTCGGCAAATGACAGGTCTAAGAAAAACCAGCCTAATGCGGCAAATCGCCTACACATTGCACCGTAACAGCGAACGTTGCCTTTTCGGGCTGATTCTTCTATTCCCGCTCACACAGTCCTTTGCTTCGTCGCCACTGACAAAAAGCCTGATTACGCTGCTCATCAGCGCAACCTGCCTTTCTGTTTACGCCATACGCAGCAAAAGCCGCTGGCTCCGGGAAAACCGCTTTCTCAGGGCGCCGTGGGGCCTGAGTTCTGCAGGCATGTTGTGTCTGTCCATGCTGTTCTTCAGCGAGGCGCTTCCTGAGGGCTTCTTGTTTGTCATCACGGTGGTCATGGTTGGGCAACTGATATTCGTGGAAATGAGAAACCGCCGTTTCATGGCTTGGGCTCGCGTCAGTCGGCGAAGAAACCAGCACATTCGCTGGCAACGTCAGAGAACTCTGCTGCAAGCGCAATTGTCAGAAGGGTTGCAATGGGTGTCGGCGCTGCAGCACGACATTCGTCAGCCCTTGCAAGCCTTGGGTCTGCTGTTGAGCTCCCCGAGAATTGAGCGGGACCCAAGCTTTGAATCTCTGGTCAAGCAACTACAAGGTTGCCACCAATGGATTTACGAACTGTCTGAAAACGCCACGGAAGTTGCTGCCATTCAGGCCAACAAACGACCGCTGGTCAGTCTGCGACCCACAGACGCCTACGCAGTGGTTGCCTCGTTTTCCAGTTGGTGCCAGCCCTTGGCCACCAGCAAAGGCTTGCAAGTGTTTTTGACATTGCCGGCAGAAGCCTCAATGCTGATGCTGACCACCGATGAGCGCAAGCTAAAACGCGTGCTCGCCAATCTCATACACAACGCACTCAGGTACACAGACAACGGGAAAATAAACATTTCTTTGCTGATATCTGCGGACAGCCTCACATTTCAGGTCACTGATTCGGGTCCGGGCTTGCCGCCACACATTCGTGGCATGCTGGAAAACCTGACCCTGCCAGACCCCGGTAAAGGCGGTTTGCATCGGGGACTGGGCCTGTTTGTGGTGGTCGGCTTCTGCAAGCAAATGCGATGGAAAATTTCCATCCCAAAAACCGACCCTTCAGGTACCTGCATAGAATTGACAGTCCCCTTGACCAAAGTCACGCAGACTCAGATCGACAACCTGACCTTGGCTTGAGCCACTGCGGCTTTAACCTGCTCCGGACTGGTGCCACCCACGTGCGAACGGGCATTAACAGAACCTTTCAAGGTCAGACTGTCTGCCAAGGCTTGGTCTACAATCACTTGGGCATGGCCATGCTTGGCAAGGCTGAGCGCCTCTGAAAGCTGCTGCAAGCTAAGGCTTTCAAGCGTCGCCCCCTGATCCACGCAGTAGCGCACTGCGTGCGCCACCACTTCATGTGCGTCTCTGAAGGCCAACCCCTTCCTGACCAAGGCATCGGCAAGATCAGTGGCGGTGGCGTAACCTTCAATGGCGGCTTCCGCCATGCGCTCTGCCTTCACTGTGATACCGGAAACCATGTCGGCAAAAATGGTCAATGTATCGGACAAGGTATCCACGGTATCGAAGAGGGGTTCTTTGTCTTCCTGATTGTCCTT
>JBEIKS010000209.1:0-4665 GCA_040379625.1 Burkholderiaceae bacterium | reverse complement strand
CCAACTTCCGCTCGCAGGGCGGCTTGCAGGCCTACCTTGAAAAAGCGGGCGTGCCCGGTATTTCAGACATCGACACCCGCAAGCTCACCCGGATTTTGCGTGAAACAGGCGCTCAAAACGGCTGTTTGTTGGCAGAAGGTACGTCAGGCATTGAATTTTCTGCTGAAAGCGCACTGGCGCTAGCGCGTTCTTTCCCAGGGCTGTCGGGAATGGATCTGGCAAAGGTTGTGTCCACCAAGACCTCTTACTCCTGGTCTCAAGGCGAGTGGAGTCTGGGGTTGAACGGCGGCATTTTTGACGAGTCCGAACACCGTCCTTACCATGTGGTCGCGCTCGATTTCGGCGTGAAACGCAATATTTTGCGCATGTTGTCGCACCGCGGTTGCCGCATCACCGTGTTGCCTGCGCAGAGCACTGCGCAAGACATTTTGAAACACCAACCCGATGGCGTGTTTTTGTCCAACGGTCCCGGCGATCCGGAACCCTGCGACTACGCCATTGCAAGCATTCGCCATGTGCTGGAAGAAACACGCATTCCCGTGTTCGGCATCTGTCTGGGGCACCAGTTGATGGCGCTGGCTTCAGGTGCAAAGACGCTGAAAATGAAATTTGGTCATCACGGCGCCAACCATCCCGTGCAAGACCTCGACACCCAACAGGTGTCCATCACCAGCCAGAACCACGGTTTTGCGGTTAACGCCGATACTTTACCGGCGAACTTGCGCATTACCCATGTGTCGCTGTTTGACGGTTCCATTCAGGGTCTCGCCAGAACAGATCGCCCGGCATTCTGTTTCCAGGGCCACCCTGAAGCCAGCCCGGGTCCACACGACATTGCTTACTTGTTTGATCGCTTCGTAGCCGACATGGCTTCCGCGTCCAGCGAAAAAAAGGGGCAACATGCCTAAACGTACAGACATAAAAACCATCCTGATTATTGGTGCCGGTCCCATCGTCATCGGTCAGGCCTGCGAATTTGATTATTCGGGTGCCCAGGCGTGTAAAGCGCTGCGGGAAGAGGGTTACCGAGTGGTGCTGGTCAATAGCAACCCGGCCACCATCATGACCGACCCCGAAACCGCTGATGTCACCTACATCGAGCCAATTACCTGGCAAGTTGTTGAAAAGATTATTGAAAAAGAGCGTCCGGATGCGCTTTTGCCCACCATGGGCGGTCAAACTGCGCTTAATTGCGCCCTAGATCTCCACCGCAATGGCGTGCTGGAAAAATTTGGCGTTGAAATGATCGGTGCCAATGAAAAAGCGATTGAAAAAGCGGAAGACCGCCAGAAGTTCAAGGATGCCATGACCTCCATCGGTCTGGACTCCGCGGTGTCCGGCGTGGCCCACACCATGGAAGAAGCCTGGGCTGTGCAAAAGAAAATTGCAGCGCTCACCGGCAGCAATGGGTTTCCCATGGTCATTCGCCCCAGTTTCACGCTCGGCGGCACTGGCGGTGGCATTGCCTACAACGGCGAAGAATTTGAAACCATTTGCCGTCGCGGTATTGAAGCGTCCCCCACCAGTGAGCTCCTCATTGAGGAAAGTCTGATTGGCTGGAAAGAGTATGAAATGGAAGTGGTGCGCGATCGCAAAGACAATTGCATCATCGTTTGCTCCATCGAAAACCTGGACCCCATGGGTGTTCACACCGGTGATTCCATTACCGTGGCGCCTGCCCAAACCCTCACTGACCGTGAATACCAATTGCTGCGCAATGCCTCAATTGCCATTTTGCGTGAAATCGGCGTTGATACAGGCGGTTCCAACGTGCAGTTCTCAATCAATCCGGCCAATGGTCGCATGATTGTCATTGAAATGAACCCGCGCGTTTCGCGTTCTTCAGCGCTGGCTTCCAAAGCCACCGGCTTCCCGATTGCCAAAGTGGCCGCGAAACTGGCCGTGGGCTACACGCTGGACGAACTGCGCAACGACATCACAGGCGGAGCCACACCCGCATCGTTTGAGCCCAGCATCGACTACGTGGTCACAAAAGTACCTCGTTTCGCCTTTGAGAAATTCCCTCAGGCAGACAACCGCTTGACCACGCAAATGAAATCCGTGGGTGAAGTCATGGCCATTGGCCGTACTTTTCAGGAGAGTTTCCAGAAAGCCTTGCGCGGTCTGGAAGTGGGTGTTGATGGTTTGAATCAAAAAACCACAGACCACGAAGTCATCAAAAAAGAACTGGGCGAGCCTGGTCCTGAGCGTATCTGGTACGTAGGCGATGCGTTTGCCCAGCGGTTCACGGTGGAAGAGGTTCATGCCCTGACCCACATCGATGAATGGTTTTTGGTTCAGATCAAGGAAATCGTTGATATTGAACTGGAATTGGACAAAATGACCTTGTCTGATCTGGATGAAGGCAAGTTGCGGCTGTTAAAGCGCAAGGGTTTCTCAGACCGTCGTCTGGCGTATTTGCTGGACACCACGGAAGCAGAAGTCAGAAAACAGCGCCACGTGCTCAATGTCCGCCCTGTGTTCAAGCGGGTGGACACCTGTGCCGCTGAGTTTTCCACTTCAACGGCTTATTTGTATTCCACCTATGAACAGGAATGCGAAGCCGCCCCGACCAACAAGAAAAAGATCATGGTGCTCGGTGGTGGCCCGAACCGCATCGGGCAGGGCATTGAGTTCGATTACTGCTGCGTGCACGCGGCCATGGCCTTGCGTGAAGATGGTTATGAAACCATCATGGTCAACTGCAACCCTGAAACTGTCTCCACCGACTACGACACCTCCGACCGTCTGTATTTCGAACCCTTGACACTGGAAGATGTGCTTGAGGTGGTGGACAAGGAAAAGCCCATCGGCGTTATTGTGCAATATGGCGGTCAAACGCCCTTGAAGCTGGCCAAGGCTCTGGAAGCCAACGGTGTTCCCATTATTGGAACCAGCCCGGACAGCATTGATATCGCCGAAGATCGCGAACGTTTCCAGAAGTTGCTGGTAAAACTCGAATTGCGCCAGCCGCCCAACAGAACCGCAAGAACAGAATCAGAAGCGCTGTCATTGGCTCAGGAAATCGGCTACCCCTTGGTTGTGCGCCCCAGTTATGTGTTGGGTGGTCGCGCCATGGAAATCGTGCACGAACAAAAAGACCTCGAGCGTTACATGCGTGAAGCGGTTAAGGTTTCCAACGATTCACCGGTTTTGCTGGACCGTTTCCTGAACGACGCCATTGAAGTTGACGTCGACTGCCTTTCTGACGGCAAGTGCGTCATGATTGGTGGCGTAATGGAACACATTGAGCAAGCTGGTGTGCATTCTGGCGACTCCGCCTGCTGCCTGCCGCCTTACTCGCTTTCCCCTGAGTTGGTGGAAGAACTGAAGCGTCAAACCGCACTGATGGCCAAAGCGCTGCATGTGGTGGGTTTGATGAACGTCCAGTTTGCGATTCAGGAAGGCAAAGTGTTTGTTCTGGAAGTCAATCCCCGGGCCTCGCGCACCGTACCTTACGTTTCCAAGGCCACCGGTGTTCAGTTGGCCAAGGTGGCGGCGCGCTGCATGGCAGGGCGCACGCTGGCAGACCAGGGGGTGTTGTTTGAAGTGATTCCGCCTTATTTCTCAGTCAAGGAAGCCGTTTTCCCCTTTGTGAAGTTCCCTGGGGTGGACACCATTCTCGGTCCTGAAATGAAATCTACCGGTGAAGTGATGGGCGTGGGTCGCACATTCGGCGAGGCTTTTGTGAAGTCGCAATTGGCCGCTGGTGTTCGCCTGCCGGAAAGCGGCACGGTCTTCATCAGCGTTAAAAATGAAGACAAGGCAAAAGCGGTTGAAGTGGCCCGTGGCCTGCACGACCTCGGCTTTGAACTGGTGGCCACCCGTGGCACGGCCAGCGCACTGAATGAGGCTGGCGTCCCCGTTAAAGTGGTTAACAAAGTGGCAGAAGGACGTCCAAATATTGTGGACATGCTCAAGAACGGCGAAATCGCTTTGGTGATCAACACTGTCGAAGAAAAGCGGAATGCAATTTCTGATTCCCGCTACATTCGCACCAATGCGCTGCAGTCCCGTGTCACCTATTACACAACCATTGCAGGTGCGCGTGCCGCGGTTCAAGGCATGAAGCACCTGAAGGGCCTGGAAGTCTATGATGTTCAAAGCCTGCATAAAAGTTTGCAGTCAGTTGCTTAAGAAGAGAGTGTCATGAGTACGATTCCAATCACAGTCCGCGGCGCTGAATTGCTTAGGCAGGAGTTGCAGCGACTGAAATCAGTAGAGCGTCCTGCCGTTATCAACGCAATTTCCGAGGCTCGCGCTCAAGGCGACTTGTCTGAAAATGCAGAATACGATGCGGCCAAGGAAAAGCAGGGCTTCATTGAAGGTCGCATCATGGAAATTGAAGCCAAGCTTTCCAATGCGCAAATCATTGATCCAAAAGATCTGGATGCAGAAGGCCGCATTGTTTTCGGGGCCACGGTAAACCTTGAAGATCTGGAGTCAGGCAACAATGTGACCTACCAGATTGTCGGTGAAGACGAAGCTGACCTGAAATTCAACAGAATATCAGTCACCAGCCCGATTTCACGGGCGCTTATCGGCAAGTATGCGGGTGATATCGCCCAGGTTCAGGCCCCCAGTGGTGTGCGGGAGTATGAAGTTTTGAATGTGCGGTACGAGTGATGCTGAGCAAACTGCGTCAGGCCACCGAAATTTCTTTGT
>JBEIKS010000208.1:0-4723 GCA_040379625.1 Burkholderiaceae bacterium | reverse complement strand
TGCAAAAACAGGTCTGCAAAGTGAGTGTGCAGGCATCAAAGACACCAATAGCCGAGATTATTGCCGCGCCAGTCAGTTTGGCCGCCAATTGGGCGATCAAGCCGTGTCGCTTACCAACGATGTTTCCCTGCAAAAGCCTGTGGATGTAAGGCTTGAGGTTTCACACAAAACTGCGGTTTTGCCGGTCACCAACCCATTGTTTTTGGCTGCAGGTCTAATACGAACCTTTAACCGCTACTACAATTTTGTGGAAACACCGGCAGATGACATACCCCAAGTAGGAGTGTTGCGAAACACCCTGCCTCAAGTTGCCCCTACCGCCAGTACCACTGTCAGTCGGATTACCCTGGGAGACCCGCTGAAAGATAAAGGCCTTGAAATCACAACCATTCCTGGGGAAGGCCGAAATGGTCTATCTCAATTGTTGCGGGCATTGGCCTATGGCAAAGACAATATGCAAAAGCCGATGATGGTCTTGGGTTTGACCCACAATTCTTTTGGTTACATCATTCCAGAGCAAGAATTCGGCGGCCCACTTCCGAAAGACTTCAACTACGAGGTTTTTTATGAAGAAACCGTTTCTCTTGGTCCGCTGACAGCACCGCTACTGCGGTTACAAGCCTATTTCCCACTTTTCAATGTGCCACAACAAGCGTATGCACCGCAATATCTGACCGCTTGCAACGGCAGCCCGGACTCAGACACTTGTTTGCTAAAAATCATGCAATTCCGCGCACCTGGTGCCGCTGATCTGCAAGCGCTTCCAAACGGTCTTCAAAGCCAGTTTTAAGTAATGGAATCTAGCGCAAATAAAAACCAACCACCTTGCGGGCGAGGTCATCAATGCTGAGCCCGGAGTTGGGCTTGTACCACGTAGTAATGAAGTTCATGGCACCTAGCAGCAGCAGACGGGCGATTTTGGGGTCATCGCCCAAATCGCCTTCGGCTTGCAGGCGATGCACGATGTCTTGCCAGATTTCGTCGTAACGGTCTTTGGTTTCAATCAGTTTTTTGCGATGAATTTCATCCAGCGCTCCCCAGTTGTAGAGCATGACCGGAATGAAGTCATTGCCCTCTTCCAGCAAAATTCCAAGGTGTACCCTGACCAGTCTTTCGAACTGTTCGCGAGCGCCCAAGTGGCTGTCCAAGGCGGCTTCAGTGCGTGCAAGGCCTTGTCGCAAGCCCTCCTCCATGACGGCATACAAGATCGCCTGTTTGTTTTCAAAATGATAGAAAGGACTGCCGCAACGCATGCCAACAGCAGAGGAAATGGCCCGGATGCTGGCGCCCTCGTAGCCTTTTTCCTTGAACAAACGCGCAGCGGCATGCAATAAATCAAGCCGGCGATTGCTGTCTTCTGAAACAGACGACTTCATGCGTCTACCTTCGCTTTCTCTAACAATTCAACAGGAATGGCGACCTGCAAGGTCAGCAGAATCTGCGCCATGCCCTTGCCTAGCGGATCACTGCGCAAGGAACTTAAGCCACCGCCATCCAACGCCTGTTCCAACAACAGATTGAAGGCGTCAATACCGGCAACCTCAAACACACGGATGCGCCCTTTTACATAATGCCCAAGGTGATTGCGCAAGTTTTCTTCAGTCAGCGCATGCGCGATGTAAGGCAAAAACATGTGATGCCGTGCGATTACGCCAATGTTTGAATTATCTGCTTTATCTCCGCTGCGTGCATAAGCCAGCGTTAGTAATGGTACGTGGGTGTCCGGGTTTAAAGACTGGGGGTAGTCACTCAAATCGAGCAACTTACCTTCTGATAGCGCAGTTGTATTGGCTGGCTCAGCAAGCGGCAATTCAATTGTTTCCTCCGACAAACGCAACTGAACCTGCACCTGATTTTTAGGCAGTAAAAACGAGAACAAACGTACCTTGGGAGCAACGCTGGGTCTGCCGGCGCTTAAACTGCCAGTTGTGCCAGGGGAAAACGAGGTGCCGGCCGGTGCAATTTCACGGGCAAAAATTTCCAGCGCCTGTTTCATGGGGTGACTGACAGCAATGCGTACAACGGTTTCGCGCATGTTTATGTGGGGGTTTGCATTGACACCAAAATCGGCTTCTTCACCCATCACCTCTATGCGGGTGGCTGTGTAGTCCGGCATGCCTAAAAGGGTAAACAAGCGCTGAGTGCGGGCGAGAATGGCTTCGCCTGTCCGCCTGGCTTTTTCCAGTGCATCCACACCCACAATGCTGAGGTTAGCCACACAACGGTAGCCATCCACATACGTTGCACAGACCTTGTAAAAGGCCGTGGGCGGTTTGCCTTTGGCACCACTGACGCGAACGCGGTGCTCAGAGCTACCCCCTTCCTGCCGCAGGTGTACACCAGTAAAATCGCAAATCACATCGGGCAGTGTGTAGTTTGCGGGGTCGCCAACCTCATAGAGCATTTGCTCGCTCAACACAGGCACGCTGACCAGTCCGCCGGTGTTGGCTGGCTTGGTCACCACGAAACTGCCGTCAGGCTGACATTCCAACACCGGGTAACCGATGTTTGCCCAATCGGGCACCGTACGCCAATCGGTGAAAAGTCCACCGGTGGCCTGCGCGCCACATTCAATCAGATGGCCTGCCAGGCTACCGCTGGCCAAACGGTCAAAGTCGTTGGCTTTCCAACCAAACTCATGAATCAGAACTCCCAGGGGCAGCGCTGAATCCACCGTTCGCCCGGTGATCACCACATCAGCCCCGAGCGCCAGAGCCTTGGCGATCGGAAATGCCCCCAGATAGGCGTTGGCCGAGACCCACTTGGCCGGTAATGCTGCGCCGGTGTTCATGTCGCAAATGCCTTGGGCCTGCGCCTGCGGAAAAAAGCCCAAGACGTCATCGCCCTGCACCACAGCGATTTTAAGTTCGATGTTCATGCCCTTGGCCAAGGTTTCCAAGGCCTTTGCGCACGCCATGGGGTTGATGCCGCCGGCGTTGGACACCACGCGTATGCCCTTTTTCTTCAGCGTTGGCAGCGTAAATTTCATGGCCATGTCCACGAAATCAGGGCAAAAGCCCATGTCTGGATTTTTTGCCTTTGCGGTGGCCAACAAAGACATGGTCAGTTCTGCAAGGTAGTCAAAAGTGATGTATTGCATGCCCGGTTCATTCACGAGTTGCAGTATGCCTGTCATGCTGTCGCCCCAAAACCCGGACGCTCCCCCAATTTTAATCATCAAAATCCTTTCAAAACCGCTTTTCTAAATCATAAGCCTGTGACACACTATTTGCCAAGCAAACGTTCGTTCAGTAATTTTTCAAGGAGATTTTCATGTCGGAAGCGTATCGCTCCGTCTTTCGCAGTGACTTGTTCGAAGGCAAAACAATTTTGATCACAGGCGCAGGCTCCGGCATTGGCCGCTGCACAGCCCATGAGTTGGCGAGCTTGGGCGCATCCCTTGCCTTGGTGGGTCGCAAAATTGAGAAGCTGCAAGCGGTGGCAGATGAATTGAAAGTCGTATTCGCAGAAAAAGGCTTGAATCAAAAGGTCAGCATCCATTCCTGCGACATTCGTGAAGAAGGTCTGGTGAAAATCACGGTTACAGAGGTTTTGGCTGAGCACGGACAAATTGACGGCTTGGTGAACAATGCAGGCGGCCAGTTCCAAGCCCCTTTGGAAAGCATTTCAGCAAAAGGTTGGGATGCGGTGGTTCGCAACAACCTGACCGGCGGTTTTTTAATGGCGCGCGAAGTCTACAACCAGTACATGTGCAGAAATGCCGAGGGCAACAACCTGTCGATCGTGAACATGGTGGCCGACATGTGGATGGGCATGCCCGGAATGGGCCACTCAGGCGCCGCGCGCGCAGGCATGCTCAATTTAACCGAGACAGCCGCGCTTGAATGGGCGCCGGTGCGGGTCAATGCGGTCGCCCCCGGCTGGATTGCTTCAAGCGGTATGGAAACCTACCCCGAGCCGGCACGCAGCATGATCAAAAACCTCTACAAGCACTGCCCTTTGCAACGCATGGGCACGGAATCGGAAGTCGCTGCCGCCATCACGTTTTTGCTGTCGTCAGCCGCCAGTTTTATTTCCGGCAGTTGTATCCGGATTGACGGTGCGGCACCGAATGCAAAACGAGTTTGGCCCAGAGCGGGCAATGGCATTGCCAATGAGGCATTTGATGGCATGCACCTGAGCGATGCGAGCCCACCTAGCGAAAGTCAGTGACCATGCCCTGCATCGAATCAAAAATAGACTGCAATGCCGTAGAGTTCGAAGCCAATGCCCGGTTCATGCTAAGTCATGTTCAACAACTTAGGGCCATTGAAGAGAAAACCCGAAAAACCTCGGAAAAGTCTGCCCCGATGTTTGCCAAGCGTGGGCAATTGTTGCCCCGCGAACGCTTGAATTTGCTGTTGGATGCGGCTGCGCCCTTTTTGGAGCTGGCCAGTCTGGCCGGTTACCTGCAGGACTCCAGCAATCCGGATACTTCAGTGGCCGGCGGTGGCGGCATTGCAGGCATTGGTTACATCAGCGGCGTTCGCTGCATGGTGCATGTCAGCGATTCCGGCATTGAAGCAGGTGCATTGCAGGAAAAAGGCATTGAAAAATTTCAGCGCATGCAAACCATTGCGCTGGAAAACAGGCTGCCGTTCATTAACTTGGTGGAATCGGCCGGTGCCAATTTATTGAAATACAAAGTCGAGCATTTCATACACGGCGGCTCAAATTTCTACAATTTGGCGAAGTTGTCTGCGGCGGGCATTCCGGTGATCAC
>JBEIKS010000207.1:0-4787 GCA_040379625.1 Burkholderiaceae bacterium | reverse complement strand
GACGGTTTAATGATGGGCACCCGCTGCGGCAGCCTGGATGCGGGCGTTGTACTTCACTTGATGAACGCCGGCTGGAGCCATGAGGCGTTACAACATTTGCTCTACCATGACTCGGGGCTGAAAGGGGTTTCTGGATTGTCTTCAGATCTGCGGGTTCTTCGGGAGAAAAACACCGTTGACGCACGGCTTGCGGTTAACCTCTACACCCACCGCATATTGCGTGAAATCGGCGCTTTGGTGGCTTGCATGCAGGGTGTCGAAGTGATCGCTTTTTGCGCAGGCGTGGGTGAAAAAGACCATCTGCTGCGCGCCAGCATTATCAAGCGACTTTCATATTTGCGGGTTTATTTGGATGAACAGGCCAATCTTTCCGCAAGCGAAGGGGGTGTCTGCGCCATACACACGCACGACAGTCGCGTTGAGGTGTGGGTGGTGCCAACAGATGAAAACAGCATGTTGGCAAAAGAATCGCTGGGTTTGTTAAACGGCAAACACTAACACCAAAGCCTTTGCGAAGTCACTATCCATCATAAGAACAGTCCGCCATAAAAAGCGGACTTTCTTTTTATACAGGCGATTCACATAAGAAACTTACCACCGACCCGATGCGCCGCCTCCACCAAACCCGCCACCCCCACCTTTAAAACCATTGCCATTTCTGGACCGCCCGCTGCCCAAGGTAAAAATGGCCCAAAGCACGCCGGGCCAAAAACCGCCGGCCAATAGCAGTATAAAAATAACCGCGAAAGGTAAAAACAGGAAAAAGAGATCCCAGCCCGTCTCTGCCGGCTTTACAGCGGACTTGGGCAAAGGTTCTCCATCAATGACGCGCATCATGTTGGTGACTGCCACATCAATGCCCTCATAATAATTTCCCTGCCGGAAAGAAGGCAGCATAAAATCACTGATCAAGCGCTTGCAAGTGGCATCGTTGAGCGGCCCCTCCAACCCATAGCCCACTTCAATGCGCACATTTCTGTCTTCCTTTGCCACTACCAGCAGCACACCGTCATCCACCTTCTTTCTCCCCAGTTTCCATTGACTGGCAACACGCAGCGCATATTGTTCAATGGCTTCAGGTTGTGTGCTGGGCAGCATCAGAACGGCAATCTGGCTTCCTTTACGGGTTTCAAATTCGGTGAGTTTTTTTTCCAGCGTCTGCTTTTGACTGTCAGTTAAAGTTCCGGTCAGATCCTTCACACGGGCAGTCATCGGTGGAACGGATTGCAACGCTGTGGCGCCAATTCCTGTCTGAATGGTGGTTGCCAGAAGCAGCAGTACCATCAGCAGGCATTGAAAAAATTCAACAGCCAAGCGACTGCGGATCATTTGTTTTCCTCTGAGGGTTTGCGTTTCAGGTCGAATTCAATGGTCGGCGTTTGAGACAGCCTTGCCTCATCAGCCACCGTAAAGTTAGGTTTTACAGCGTAGCCAAACAGCAAGGCCGTCAGGTTGCTGGGGAATGAGCGAATTGCCGTGTTGTAATCTTTCACAGCCGTGATGTAACGGTTGCGAGCAACCGTAATCCTGTTTTCCGTGCCTTCCAATTGTGCTTGCAAATCACGAAAATTCTCATTGGCTTTGAGATCCGGGTAGCGTTCAACAACCACCCGCAATTGCCCGAGTGCCGAACTCAGGTCGCGCTGCGCAGCCTCGAACTTTGCAAACGCTTTTGGGTCGCTCGCCATGTTTGGAACCGCACCGGCTGACATTGCGTTGGACCGTGCATTGGTGACTGCCAGAAGCGTTTCTGACTCATACGTTGTGTAGCCTTCAACGGTTTTGACCAGATTCGGAATAAGGTCTGCCCGTCTTTGATATTGATTCAAAACCTCTGACCAACTGGCTTTGATCTGTTCATCGCCAGACTGAAACGTGTTGTAACCGCAACTGGGCAAAAGGAGAATCAAAAGAATCGCGAAAAGCCGGTGCAACAGGTACTGGTATTCCATGGTGGCTGCCTTTACATATTTTATGCAGGTGAACAAAGGAGGGCACTGAGAACACCTTGCACCATACAAGTCTGCCTATCTGTTCGGTGACAGACGCAAGGCGTCTACTGACTGCTTCCAAGACTTTCACAGGGTGTTTGAGACCACGGACGCACACGCCCGTTTTCAGCGATGCTTTGCAAGATTCCGATGTAAAAAAGAAAGTGGACTTTCATGCAAGAACTGATTTTTTCCACATTCAAGGAAACTTTTCGCGAGCCGATGTTTCTGTTGCTGCTAGCCTGCTCAGGGCTTTATTTTGCATTGGGTGATCCGATTGAGGCGATGTTCATGTTGGCCGCTGTTCTTTTCGTCATCGCAATGACGGCCTGGCAGGAATGGCGAACGGGAAGGGCGATGCAGGCACTGCGAGACCTCGCCGCGCCACACGCAAGGGTGTTGAGAAACGGCACAGTCATTAAAATTCTGGCGAGCGAGGTTCAGGTTGGGGACACACTTTTACTGGAAAGCGGCGACAGGATTTCCGCAGACGCCATTCTTGTGGCGGGCAGTGTGGCCACTGACGAATCGCTACTGACAGGAGAGTCCGTTCCCATCGACAAAAAACCTGTGGAGCAAGACCCGGTCTTGTCGAGTCTGGCCAGCAACCTGCTTCAGGACAACATCTCAAAGGTATTTGCCAGTACCTTCGTGGTTCGGGGAAACGGTCGGGCCTTGGTGCTGTCCACCGGGAAAGACACTGCCATTGGAAAGGTCGCCGGCACATTGATGTCGCTGGAAGAGCAGCCGTCTTTAATGCAACGTTCACTTCGCCGTCTGGTTCGTATCATCGGCACGTTGGCGATATTCTTTGCCATTGTAGAAGTGTTGCTAAACGTGTATGTGGACCAACGCAGTTGGCTGGAAAGCAGCCTGTCTGGGCTGACCTTGGCCATGGCGATGTTGCCGGAGGAAATTCCCGTCATCTGGACTGTATTTCTGGCGCTCGGGGCCTGGCGGATTTCCAAGCACCAGGTGCTGACGCGGCGGGCCTCGGCTGTCGAGTCGCTGGGTGCAATTACCTACCTCGCGGTGGACAAGACTGGAACCCTGACTGAAAACAAAATGGCGTTGGTACATGTTGGAAATCAAAGTACACAGTTTGCCATTATTTCGGGAGCATCTAATAAAGCCGCCATGCCGCTTGAGATGGAGTCTGTGTTGTTTCATGCCGTGCGTGCTTCATCAACAAGTCCGGTTGATCCAATGGAGAAAGCCTTGTTGTTGCATATACCCGCATCAATGGCGACTGATGCTTCTGAAAAAATACAGGTCCCGACCCACGAATGTGCTTTTAGCGCCGAGTTTCCCGCCATGGCCATGGCGTATACCGACGAAAATCCTGAAACGCTGACGTGGTCTTGCAAAGGTGCACCAGAGGCAATTTTCGAATTGTGCCGCCTTTCCGAGGTGCAGCGTCCTGTGTGGAACGCAGAAATACAGCGAATGGCCCAACTGGGCTGGCGTGTGTTGGCGGTCGCATCGGCCACAGGAAAAAATACCGGTGACCCCTTATTGCGATTAAATACCCAGAACGGTGCTTGGCCACGCAAAGTCACCGATCTGAATTTCAAACTGATTGGCCTGATTGCATTTGCAGACCCACCCCGAAAGGAGGTTGCAGATTCACTGAAGCAATGTCATGAAGCCGGCATTAAAACCGTGATGCTCACAGGCGACCACCCCATGACAGCCATGGCCATTGCAAATCAGGTGGGCTTGAGTAAAACCAACCGTATTTTGTTGGGTAAAGAGTTGGACGAAATGGACGACATGGCCTTGTCGTCTGTGATTCTCGACATCGATATTTTCGCCCGCTTGCAACCCCACCACAAACTCAGACTGATTCAATTGTTGAAAGACCAAGGGCAGGTGATTGCCATGACAGGTGATGGTGTAAACGACGCGCCAGCACTCAAGGCCGCCGACGTTGGCATTGCCATGGGCAAGCGTGGCTGCGATTTGGCAAGGGAAACTGCAGCATTGGTATTGCTTGATGATCAATTCCAGAAAATAGTGACCGCCATTGCACAAGGACGCCAGATTTTCGACAACATTGGAAAGGCTTCGCGCTTTATTGTGGCAGTTCACATTCCCATCTTGCTGATGGTATTGGTGCCCAGCGTGTTTGGTTTTCCTGCGATGGTGTTCCCGGCGCACATTGTGGTGTTTGAAATGTTGATAGATCCGGCTTGTTCCGTGGTGTTTGAATCCGAACCCCCGGCAACAGATCTGATGAGACGCCCGCCGAGAAATAAAGAGACCTCACCTTTTGAGTTCGGTAATCTTGGGTTTGGTCTGGTTCAGGGCTTTGGTGTATTTTTTTGCAGTTTACTGGGGGCTGCATTTTTGTTCTGGCAAACACAAGATTGGATGGACATAGAAAACCTGGTGTTTATAAGTCTGTGTAGCAATGTGCTTTTGCTGACCTATTTTTCAAGGGCCAGAACCGATGCCTGGAATGTTAATCCCCTGTGGTTGTACCTGACAGGAACAATGTTGGTGGCACTTTCAACCATTTATGCGACTCCCTTGTTTCGCTCCTTGGCAGGGCTGCAGCCACTGAGCCCCTTGGTGTTTACCGTGGCCGTACTCACATTGCTTGCAGCAGCAGGTTGGTTGAACTTCATCAGACGGATAACGAAAGCGCAGTTGTTTCCAGAGCGCTTTCGCTAAACCGTAACATTGCGTTTTGTTTTCACCAGATATTCAGGCTGTGGTCTTTAAGACCTAGTGAGGGCGGCTGTTTTGAAACTTGGTAGAGGTGGTCGCGTGTGAGCGGCAGGGGTATGGGCT
>JBEIKS010000206.1:0-4791 GCA_040379625.1 Burkholderiaceae bacterium | reverse complement strand
GACCGTGCTTTTAAAAGCCTGGAATTCATGGTGGCCATTGATCTCTACATCAATGAGACAACGAGACATGCGGACATCATATTGCCCACCACCGCCCCGCTTGAACACGATCACTACGACCTGATTTTCAACATCTTTGCCGTCAGGAACACCGCAAAATACAGCGCTGCGCTGTTTGAAAAACCCGCCGATGGCTTCCACGACTGGGAACTGATGGACGAACTGGCCAAGCAGTTCGCGGCAAAAACAGGGCAAACCGTGAAACCGGCCATGCCGCCGCAAATGCTGCTGGACTTCGGGCTGCAAATGGGCCCTTACGGTGCAGCCACAGAACACAAGCTGAGCCTTGAAAAATTGAAAGCGCACCCGGAAGGCATCGACCTGGGGCCGCTCAAGCCCAGCTTTCCGCAGCGGCTGCAAACTGCGAACAATCGAATTCAGTGCGCCCCGGAAGAAATCATCAAAGGCATGCAAAAGCTCTGCAAAGACCTTCGCCACCACAACCCGGCCGAGCAAGGGTTGCGCTTGATCGGTCGCCGTGACGTGCGCAGCAACAATTCCTGGATGCACAACTATGAACGGCTTGTAAAAGGCGCAGACCGCTGCACCTTGCTGGTGAACCCGGACGATCTGGCCGAACTGCAAGGCGATGCGGACATTCCGGCGCAACGGGGCGTGCTGGCTTCCCGGGTGGGGGAAATTGAGGTAAGGCTGCAAGCCAGCACGGACATGATGCGCGGCGTGGTTTGCCTGCCGCACGGCTGGGGGCATCAGCGCCCTGGCATCCGCATGGAAACAGCAAGCCAACACCCCGGTGTCAGCCTCAACGACATCACCGACGAGTTACTCACAGACCCCATTTCGGGGAACGCTGTGCTTAACGGTGTGCCAGTCACACTGCGGGTTTCAGCGGTGTAAGGGTATATCCTGATTTTGCTTCAGCGCAAGCCAATTCACTATGCACGCATCGCACTCTATTGAGTGCGTTTGCGTACAAACCTGAGGAGGCAAGCAATGAGTCAATCAACTACTAAAACAACACGCCGTGACTTTCTGAACAGCAGTTTGAATATTGCTGGAGCAAGCATGGTTCAATTCAACTTGAAAAAGACATTGGGCGCAGTTGCGCTGGCCTGCGCCACTTTCGGCGTTCAGGCGGCAGACCCCATCAAAATCGGTGTGTCCGGCCCCTTCACTGGCGGCTCTTCATCCATGGGTGTGAGCATGCGCGACGGTGTGCGTCTTGCAGCCGCTGAAATCAATGCCGCCGGTGGCGTGCTGGGTCGCCAACTGTTGTTGGTCGAGCGCGACGATGAAGCGAAAAACGAGCGCGGCGTGCAAATCGCCCAAGAATTGATCAACAAGGAAAAAGTGGTTGCCACCGTGGGTTACATCAACACAGGTGTGGCGCTGGCTTCCCAACGCTTTTATCAGGAAGCAAAAATCCCGGTGATGAACAACGTGGCCACGGGCTCTTTGGTCACCCACCAGTTCGACGACCAGCCTGAAAACTACATTTTCCGCAACGCCGCTCACGACAGCATCCAGGCTCCGATGATTGTTGAAGAAGCCGTTGTACGCCGCGGATTCAAGAAAGTCGCCATTCTGGCCGACTCCACCAACTACGGCCAACTCGGCCGTGACGACCTGGAAAAAGCCCTGGCTATTAAAGGCGTAAAAGCCGTTGCAGTTGAAAAGTTCAACATTAAAGATGTGGACATGACTGCCCAATTGTTAAAAGCCAAAGAGGCCGGCGCAGAGGTTATCCTGACCTACGCCATCGGACCTGAACTGGCGCAAATTGCCAATGGCATGACCAAACTGGGCTGGAAAGTTCCGATGATCGGCAGCTGGACCCTGTCCATGGCCAACTTCATCGACAACGCCGGTGCCGGCGGTGAGGGTGCGCGCATGCCGCAGACCTTCATTCAGGAACCCACCACACCGAAGCGCAACTCTTTCATTGTGAGCTACCTGAAAACTTTCAATCCGAAAAACGCCCGCATCGACTCTCCCGTTTCTGCAGCCCAAGGCTACGACTCAATTTATTTGCTGACAGCGGCCATCAAGCAGGCAGGCACACTGGAAGGCCCGAAAATCAAAGCGGCGCTGGAAGATTTGAAAACGCCGGTGGAAGGCGTTGTCACCACGTACAACAAGCCATTCACAAAAACCGACCACGAAGCCATCACGGCCAACATTCCTGTGTTTGGTGAAGTGAAAAACCAACGCGTTGTTTATGCCTACGAAGAAGACCAGAAAAAAGCGTCTGAAGTTCGCGTGAAAGACGCAGCCGCCAAGGGCGCCTTGACGCCCGTTAAAAAGAAGTAATCACTTTGCGCCTGGCCTGCTTCACCCTGCGCGGTGAAGAGGCCTTGCAGGGGCGAAGGCGCTGGCAAAGCGCTGCGCGCCTTTCCTAAACCCCAAGCATCGTCCAGAGGATCTCATGCAAATTCTGACTCAATTGGTGTTCAGCGGTATCGCGCTGGGCATGATCTACGCCGTTATCGCCTTCGGCTATCAACTGACATTCGCAACATCAGACACCCTGAACTTCGGTCAGGGAGAATCCCTGATGTTGGGCGCCCTGGTGGGCTTGTCCCTCGTGGGCTGGGGTGTCAATTACTGGTTAATGATTCCCTTGGTGTGTCTGTTTGGTGCGCTTCAGGGAGCTTTCGTGGAACGCATCGGCGTACGCCCTGCGGTAAAGATCAAAAGCGAATTCGGCTGGATCATGTCCACCATCGCGCTGGGCATCATCTTCAAGAACGTGGCTGAAAACGTCTGGGGTCGCGACGACCTGCGTTTCCCCTCCCCACTGCCTGAAGCCCCGATGAAATTCCTCAATGCCAACGTGTTGCCCATGGAAATCCTGATTGTTGTGGGCGCCTTGTTGATGATGTCTGCCGTTGAACTGTTCAACCGCAAGTCTATTTACGGCAAGGCCGTTGTGGCCACCTTCAACGACCGCGACGCTGCGAAACTGATGGGCATCAACACCAGCCTGGTCATTACTTTCTCTTACGCACTGTCTTCGCTGACAGCAGCGTTTGCAGGTGTGCTGATTGCTCCACTGACGCTTACCGGTGCCACCATGGGTGCGGTGCTCGGCCTGAAAGCGTTTGCGGTTGCCATTATTGGCGGCTTGACCAGCGGCATGGGCATCATCGTTGGCGGCATTATTTTGGGTGTGGCTGAAACCACCACCGGTTTTTACATCTCCACTGGCTACAAAGACGTTCCGGGCCTGGTTCTGTTGCTCATTGTTCTGGCACTGAAACCTGCAGGCCTGTTCGGTAAAACCGCCATCAAGAAAGTTTGATCATGACGCGCACACAACTTGTTTTTTCGGTGTTGGGCATTATTGCACTGGCACTGTTTCCCATGGCGGTAGGTAACCCCTACTACATCCACCTGCTGGAAACCATCATGATCTACGCCATCGTGCTCTTCGGGCTCGATATTGTCGTGGGTTACACAGGTCAGGTGTCACTGGGGCACGCCGGCCTGTTTGGCATCGGCTCTTACACGGCGGGCGTTTTGGTGTTCCAGTTGGGCGCCCCAATGTGGGTGACACTGCCGGCCGCTGTGGTGGTGACTGCCATCTTCGGTTTGCTGTTGGCACTGCCGGCATTGCGGGTCACTGGCCCGTACCTGGCGATGGTGACGCTGGCGTTTGGCACCATCATCCAGATTCTGATCAACGAAATGACGTTTCTCACCGAAGGCCCGTTGGGCATCAAGGTGGCAAAACCCGCGTTGTTCGGACACGTGCTGGATGAAGAGCAGTATTTCTGGTTTGTCGCCGTGGTGCTGGTGTTTGCAGCCCTGTTCGTACACCGTATTTTGCGTTCACACTACGGCCGTGCATTTGAAGCCCTGCGTGGCAGCCCGATTGCCTCTGACTGTATGGGCGTTTCGGTTTACCGCTACAAAGTGTATGCGTTTGTCATCAGCGCTGGCATTACCGGCTTGGCAGGTTCTTTGTATGCCTACTCCGAACAGTATATTTCCCCCAACACCTACAACTTTGAACTGACAGTGCTGTTCTTGCTGGCGGTGATCATGGGCGGCAGAAAATCGCGAATTGGCAGCATGTTGGGCGCCACCATCATTGTGATGTTGCCAAAACTACTGGATGACATTGAAATCTTCAGAACCGCAGCCCTGTTGTTCTCAGTGTTGCTGGTTGTGGGTGCTGCATTTATGGTCCAGCGTGGCAAAACCACTTGGAAGAACTCCGCGATTCCGCTGGTCAGCGGCGTGGCCTTGGCAGCCATTTCCTACACCCTGACCACCATGGCCGACTGGCGTCTTTCCATCTTCGGTTTGATCACCTTGTTCGTGGTGTACTACCTCCAAGACGGTATCGTGGGTTTTGTTCGCTCCACGCTGAACATTGAAGGCCATGCGCGCACCGAGGCAGAAGCGTCCAGAGACAAAATCAGCGACGTGAAAGCCTTGGAACATGCCAGCGACAAAACCTCCGAAGACCTGATTGTTGCCACCAAGATCCTCATGCAATTTGGCGGCTTGAAGGCGCTCAATGAAGTGGATCTGACCGTCAAGCGCGGCACCATCCACGGCTTGATCGGCCCCAACGGCTCAGGCAAAAGTACCATGATGAACGTGCTCACCGGCATTTACCTGCCGACCGCCGGCACCATCACGTTCAACCGCGATTCCGTGGTGGGACGCACCCCCTCTGACATTGCGTTGTCCGGCATTGCCCGCACCTTCCAAAACGTACAACTGTTCGGAGAAATGACAGCCCTGCAAAATATTCTGGTG
>JBEIKS010000205.1:0-4832 GCA_040379625.1 Burkholderiaceae bacterium | reverse complement strand
CGCCAAGTCAAACAAGCCCTCAACGCCAGCAGCATCGTTTACATCAAATTTAACACCGACACCAGACCAAGCGTTGCTTTGAAGATGTGCGGTGATGGCCTGCCCCCCCTCCTCGGAGGTTGCAGTGCCAATGACAGTGGCACCGTGTTGGGCCAATGTAGAAAGTATTGCCCGGCCTATGCCCCGGGAAGCGCCAGTCACAATAACAACCTGCCCGGTTAAATCAAATAAGGTGTTCATGGTGCAGATCCTTACGCCAACTGTTCCAAGGTGGTTTTAAGACTTTGGCTGTCAAAAATATTGAAGACAGGTTTATCTGAAATTCTCTTCACAAGACCAGACAATACTTTACCCGGCCCGCATTCCACGTAGTGTGTAACGCCGCGCGCATCCAACGCTTGGATGGTCTCAACCCAACGAACCGGACTGTGTGCCTGGCGAACCAAGGCCTGCTTTATGCCGGCAATTGAGGCGACCTCTGCTACATCCACGTTGTTGATGCAAGCCAGACGAGGCGCAGCCAACTCCAGTGACTCCAGATGCTTTTCAAGCACCTGTGCGGCAGGAAGCATCAAACCTGAATGAAACGGTGCAGAAACAGGGAGCGGTAAGGCCCGCTTGGCACCACTGGACTTTGCGATTTCGCAGGCACGCGCAACCGCCGTTGCAGTACCCGCAATAACCACTTGGGAAGGCGCATTAAAATTGACGGCTTCAACCAGATCTGAGCCCTCGGAAGCCTGCTTGCACACTGCAATGACAGCCTCATCGGACAAACCAAGAACCGCAGCCATACCACCAAGACCCGCCGGAACGGCAGTCTGCATGGCTTGGGCACGAATGCGCACGGTTGAAACCGCTTGGTCGAGTGAAAAAACACCCGCGGCAACCAATGCGGCATATTCACCCAAAGAATGGCCAGCAACGACATCAGGGAGGGCTCCACCAGCCTGTAACCAAGCCTGAAAACAGACGATGTCCGACAACAGCATGGCAGGTTGTGTGTTTACGGTGGAATTCAGTACGTCGGCCGGGCCTTGGGCAATCAGGCCGGACAGACTCTCGCCGAGGGTGGCGTCTGCCTGGTGGCACAAAGCGGACACAAGAGCAGTGAAGTCAGAATGGTTGGAAAAATCGTCCAACATCCCAACTGACTGCGATCCCTGACCTGGAAATAAAAATGCCAGTTTTTTCATTTAGCTTCTGAGTAAAGATTTAATGTTTTTATTTGTTGTGGCGCGAATTCTAAATCATTTTCAAAAGAACGCTACCCCAAGTGAATCCGCCACCTACACCTTGGAGCAAAACCAACTGATTTTTTTGAATCCGACCATCCTTGACTGCCTCATCCAACGCCAACGGCACCGAGGCAGCCGATGTGTTGCCATGCCTGTTTACCGTGACGACCACTTTCTCAGGAGGCAGATCAAGCTTCTTTGCAACAGACTGCAAAATTCTAACATTGGCTTGATGCGGCACCAACCAATCAAGGTCGCAGGCCCGCACACCAGCCTTTTCAAGGACTTCCAGCGCATTGGCTCCCAGCACTGAAACGGCTTGCTTGAACACGGCTTGACCATCCATGCGTAAAAACGGATCACCTACAATGGCACCGGACTCCAGACGACCTGAAGTCGCCAGAATTGAGGCGTGGGAACCGTTGGCGTGCAGCGAACTGGCCAAAATACCGGGGGATTCGCTGGCGGACAATACAACGGCACCAGCCCCATCGCCAAACAAAACACACGTGGTTCTGTCCTGCCAGTCCATGAGACGAGAGAATACCTCTGCCCCGATGACAAGCGCATGTCTGGCCTGCCCGACCCGCACCATGGCATCCGCAACACTCAGGGCATAAACAAAACCGCTGCAAACCGCCTGGATATCGAAGCAGGCTGCTTTGTGATTACCCAAACCTGCCTGCACAACGCAAGCAGTAGACGGAAAAATCTGATCGGACGTGGAAGTTGCAACAACGATCAGATCAATTTGTTCCGGGTCGAGCCCAGCGCTGGCCAAGGCTTGGTTTGCCGCAGCGATGGCAAGAGATGAGGTTGTTTCTTCTGAATTGGCAATAAAGCGTTGCTCTATACCGGTTCGAGTTCTGATCCAGTCATCGCTGGTTTCAACACCCAAATCAGCCAAGCGAACCTGAAGATCCGTGTTCGAGACGCAATTTTTGGGGAGGCACGAGCCAGTCCCCGCCAATCTGGAAAAGATTGGTTTTTGATTCATGACTCGCCTGACATTACGCAGCCGCGTCTGGTTGGGCGTTGTCTGGCAATGTCTGCGACTGGCTGTGGCCTGCCTCAGCGTCCGGGCTTGGCTGATGGGCAGCCATTGAAGATCGAATACGTTCAACCAGATTTGCCTTGGCCGCGTCATGTGCACGCTTCAAGGCAAAGCTGAAACCATAGGCGTCAGCAGATCCGTGGCTCTTTACAACGATGCCCTTAAGACCGAGCAATGCAGCGCCGTTGTAACGCCGATGATCAACCCGCTTTTTGAATTGCAAAAGAACGGGCATGGCAATCAGCGCCATACCTTTGGTCAAAACATTTTTCTGGAATTCTTTTTTGATGGCGCCGGCCAACATTTGGGCCAGACCCTCGGAGGTTTTCAGTGCGACATTGCCAACAAAGCCGTCGCAGACTACGACATCAGTGGTGCCTTTGAAGATGTCGTTGCCTTCAACGTTGCCATAAAAATTCAGCGAACTGGCGCGAAGCAATTCGGAAGCAGCCTTGACGGTTTCGTTGCCTTTGATAACCTCTTCCCCGATATTCAATAGGCCCACGGAGGGTTTCTCGATACCTTCGGTGGCCGAAACCAAGGCCGACCCCATGTAGGCGAACTGCAAAAGGTGTTCGGCACCACAGTCAACGTTGGCACCCAAATCGAGCATGAGCGTTGAACCGCCCTTTTCGTTGGGCAGTGCAGAGGCGATCGCTGGGCGGTCTATTCCGTCAAGCGTTTTTAGAATGTAACGGGAAATAGCCATTAGAGCACCGGTGTTTCCAGCGCTCACAACGGCATCGGCCTTGTTTTCTTTGACCAAAACTGCGGCAACGCGAATTGAGGAATCTTTTTTTCCTCGCAACGCTTGTGCGGGTGGTTCGTCCATTCCAACAACTTCGCTGGCATGGTGAATCGTAACTCGAGAACTGTATGCGGCTTCTTTGCCGGCCAATGCCGACTTTATTTCCGCTTCCTTGCCAACAAGAATGAGTTCCACCAAGGGCTCGCGCTCAAGGTACTCCAAACAAGCTGGAATGGTGGTGTTCAAACCGTGATCACCACCCATACAATCGACCGCTATTCTCACCATATCAACGCTGCCCCTTTTTTGGCATGCGACTCGGCGACATCCCTCCGGCCGCTTATTTTATTTCAGCGAAAAAGCGAAAGGATGCTTATTCGTCGTTCTTGGTTTTGATAACTTTGCGACCACGGTAAAAGCCATTTGGGCTGATGTGGTGACGCAGGTGAACCTCACCTGTGTTTGAATCTGTTGACAACGGTGCTGTTGTCAAGGAGTTGTGGGCACGGTGCATGCCACGCTTGGATGGGGACTTTTTGTTTTGCTGAACTGCCATGATGACTCCAATTAAAAATTACACGCTCCCAGGCTTTTTCAACCTGGCAAGAATTTCAAACGGTCGGTGCGTTTCAGGCGCACTTTCCAAATTTCTTTTGACTGACGCCGAGTTTTCGGCGGTACTTAACTGATGTTGCTTTGCAGGGGCTTCAGGATCTTCATTGACCGGCCCGACTGACACTGATTCAGAAGCGCAACCTTCATGCGAGGGGAACATGGGCAGACTGAGCATTAACTCGTCTTCCAACCATTCCAGCACATTTACTTTGCCACTGGCAACCACCGGATCGACCTCATCATCAAGCTCGAGCGTATCAGCCTCTTGGTCGCTTTTACAAAGACGCAGCAGGCGCTTGAACTCAAAATGATCAGAAACTGGGTTGCTGCAGCGCATGCAAGGCACGCTGGCCGGAAATGAACCCTCCAAGCCGATAAAGCAGTGCCCGGCCGAATCGACCTCACCGAAAATTGCCCAACGCACTTTAGGCGAGGGCAGATCCGATTTCGCTTCGGCGTGCAATTCTTCCACCAAACGGGGAAACCGTTGCAGACCTGAATCAGCCGCAACTTTACCACCAAATCTGGCGAACTCCCATGCATCTAGCTGGGCCAGATCTTTTTCAGACCACTGAATTGTCTTTTTCACCCTGAAGGTGCCCTTACCAAAACTGGGTTAGCATTGAGCCAAACCGCTGTAAGGTCGCACCAAAGCACAACCTCTTCCCTAACCAAGGGCGGTACTGTAGCGAAACCCCGACCTTTTGTCAAAAAGGGTTTTTATTAAAGCTGAAAAAATAAAAGGTAAATCTATTTAAAATTCATGGACATGACGAAAAAATTTGAAAAACCACCTGAAAAAAAAATCATTCTTGCTTCGAGTTCTGTTTATAGAAGAGCTTTGCTTGAAAGACTACAGCTGCCTTTTACCTTTGAAAGCCCGGAAATCGACGAAGCCGTGTTAAGCGGCGAGAGCCCCGAAAATACCTGCAAACGCCTTGCCAGAGAAAAGGCATCTACCGTGGCACGCAACAACCCTTCAGCAATTGTGATTGGTTCGGATCAGGTGGCGGTGGTCAATGGCGTTGCAATCAGCAAGCCTGGTTCCTACGGCCCCGCTGTTGTGCAACTGCGCGAAATGAGCGGACAACGTATCACTTTCCACAGCGCAGTCTGCCTGACACAGCAGGAGACACAAAAGACCATTGAATTCAGCGTTCCCACCCACGTAAGTTTT
>JBEIKS010000204.1:0-4855 GCA_040379625.1 Burkholderiaceae bacterium | reverse complement strand
GCGTATTCGACGGTCAATTTCACGCAAGCGCTTTTTGCCATAAATATAGTCACCGTTTTCCGAACGGTCGCCGTTGCTTGCCGCCCACGACACAATGCTGACAGTTGCAGGCCGATCAACGTCCATTAACTGCATGAATTCGGCTTTCAAGGCCTCATAGCCAGCCACTGTAATGTAGTTTTTCGTGCCCGCAGGCAACTGCGGTGCGCCGTTGGACTCATCATCATCGCCCTGCCCGCCAGCGTCATCTTTTACAAAAGCCTTGCTCATGCTCTCTACTTCCCAAAGGGTTTACAAGGAGTTTAAGCCACATTGTACTTCTACAAAAATGGTGTCCTTGCACGCTTGTCTGTTGCTTTATGCGCCCTAATAGGATTAACTCTCAGTAATTAAACCTTCGCGCATGGCGCCTGTACACATAGCCGATGCTGTCTGATCAGAAACCGCTCACATCCGAGATTCCCAAGGGGCCCAGCATACTCATCATCGACGACAGCGATGATGACTTTGCGCTGCTCAGCAGACACATCCGAAAACGGTGGGCCCAGGCCAGCATTGTGCACGGCCCGTCAAAATTCGAGCTGATCAATCTGATTTCAAAGCAAAGCTTCGATGTTGTGATCTGCGACCATTCCATGCCCGACATGGATTCCACCCAGGCCAGGGAAACCCTGCGCAGCATGGGCTGCGACGCCCCCGTCATTGTTTGCTCAGGTTGGGCCGATGAACAAGTCGGCATTGCTGCAATGAACGATGGCGCCCGCGACTTCGTGGAAAAAGGTCGGCCAGACCGCCTGATTCCCGTCATGGAACGCGAGTTGTCCACCCGCCTGTTAATTATGCAGAAAGAACAGGTGGCTCAAGAGGCCATTGCTGCCGGCCGTGTAGATTCCCTGACGCAATTGCCCAACTTGGCCCACTTCGAAGAATTGATGGACCAACTCAATGCACAGGGTGGAGAAACGCTGTTGCTGACGCTGGCGCTGGAAGGCTTGAACCGTCAGAGAAAATCGCTGCGGGCCGGGCTTGAACAATCGGTACTCATCGAATTTTCCAACCAGTTGAAAAGTATCTTCCCAAAAAATGCGCTTGGAAGAATTTCAGACTTCGAGTTTGCGGTTTGCCTCAAGCCGGCCCAAGGTCAGTGGGATTTGCCAAAATGCATAGAAGAAATCTACAACCGCTTTGACCAACCGTTTTCGATGCGGGGTCAGCGAATTTCCCTCGACATTCAAATGGGTTCAGCCAGCAATGAACTCTGCGGCAATGATGCCAAGGAGATGCTGGCCCACTCCGGTAGTGCCATGCGTTTGGCCAGAAATCAGAACTTGCACGCAGATGTGCTGATCGACGCTGCGTTTCACCAACGCGCGCGCAGGCATCAGACCATTGAATACAGTCTGGCTTCGGCCATTCAAGATGGTGAGTTGCAACTGTTTTTCCAGCCTGTCATCAACCTGCCCTCGCGAATGCTCAGCAGTGTGGAGTGTCTGGTGCGCTGGCAACACCCGGTATTGGGGCGCCTGTCCCCGGACGAGTTCATTGGCATTGCCGAAGAGTCCGGCCTGATTGTGCAATTGGGCGCATGGGTATTGCGCAGTTCCTGCGAAGCCTTGAAATCCTTGCACGCAGCCGGTTATCCGATCACTGTGGCCATCAATTGTTCCAGCCCTGAATTAAGCCAACCTGACTTTGCCGGGCAGTTACTGAGCTACCTGGATGAACAGAAAATCGACCGAAAATACTTCGAGCTGGAAATTACCGAGTCGGCGGCACTCACCGACTTTGGTGAAACCGTAAAAATCTTGGAAAAATTGCACAAGGCCGGTATCAGTTTGGCAGTTGACGATTTCGGCACCGGTTTTTCTTCCTTGAACTACCTGAGAAAATTGCCGGTGGATGTGCTTAAGATCGACAAAAGCTTCGTGCAGGAAATGACTGAACATGAAGACAGTTCAAAAATTGTCCGAGCCATTATTGGTTTGGGCAAAAGTCTGGGGCTGACCATACACGCCGAAGGCATTGAAAGCGAATCACAGGCTGACATGCTGGAGGTCTGGGGCTGCAACCGCCTGCAAGGCTACTGGATCAGCAAACCGCTGGACATGACCGACTTTCTGACCTGGCTGAAAGCGGACGGTCAGGCATTTCTACCCGACCTGCAAAAAAAGCGCGTTGCGCTTTAAGCGCTCTATTTCAGACGCGAATGGCCGCTCTGCCGCCAATTTCCAACAGATAGTCCATGAGCCGAGTGGCGATAAAATCAAGCCCGACAATTTCATGGGCCGCGCCTGCATTGATGGCTTCCTTGGGCATGCCGAACACCACACAAGACGCTTCATCCTGACAAATATTGTAGGAACCGGCATCGCGCATGCGCCTCATTGCAACTGCACCGTCTTTGCCCATACCTGTGAGCATGATACCCACGATGTTTTTGCCGGCGTGTTTAGCGCCGGAATCAAACAACACTTCCACTGAAGGACGGTGACGGTTGACGGGTTCATCGTCAGACAATGCGCAAATATAATTCGCCCCGCTCTTGGACAGCAGCAGATGTTTGTCACCGGGGGCAATGTAGGCATGTCCGGGCAAAACGCGTTCACCGTGGGTGGCTTCTTTTACCGTGATCTGACAGACCTGGTTCAAGCGCTCCGCAAAACTTTTTGTAAAGCCCACAGGCATGTGCTGGGTAATTAGGATGGCCGGGGAATCAACGGGCAAGCGCTCAAGAATTTGCCGTATGGCTTCCGTGCCGCCTGTTGATGCGCCAATCAAAATCAGTTTCTCGGTGGCAGCAAAACGGTTGCTCAAACCCATGGCCGGCATCACACCGGGCGCTTCTTGTTTGGCGATGGCCTTGTTCACCTGAGCTTGGCGCATAATGCGCCCGCGCGCCAAGTGGGCTGCGCGAATTTTCTCGGCAATTTCGTCGGCGTAGGCGGTCAGCCCAGCGGTGATGTCGAGCTTTGGCTTGGTGACAAAATCCACAGCACCCAATTCAAGGGCACGCATGGTAATGTCGCAGCCTTTTTCAGTCAGGGTGGACACCATGAGCACAGGCATGGGTCGCAGGCGCATTATTTTTTCAAGAAACTCCAGGCCGTCCATCTTGGGCATCTCAATGTCCAAGGTCAGCACATCCGGATTTTGCGCCTTGATCATGTCACGGGCAACCATGGGGTCGGGAGCCGTACCAATGGCTTCCATGTCATGTTGTGAGTTAATGATGCGGGTCAGTAAATTCCGGATCAACGCAGAATCATCAACAATCAGAACGCGTATTTTTGGCATCTTGAAACCTCAAAAAAATGTGACGTCGCCTTCAACGGGGTCACGACTCAGTTTTTCCTGATAAGCCACTTCTTGCTGCACCAGCGTGGTTTCATCCTGTCGCGGTACTTTCATGCGGCGAATGTCGCCGTTGAAAGTGTCAAAATAAATTCTGCGACTGTGAACACCGCCCAGATCCGATGCCTTGGCCACCCATCCATCTTTTTTCAAAAAATTCAGTACAAACTCTGCGTTGCGCTGCCCCACGTGGTTCAGGTTGTTGGTTTGGGTCATGTTGGCCCCGCCAAACACCTTCACGCACAAATCTTCACGCTTGCAACCCGACATCAGCATGTCGTTGATAAGCACTTCCATGGCGTACAAGCCATAGCGCGCAGGCGCCCCTGTGGGAGAACCGACATCAGGTGCCTGCGGCAACATGAAGTGATTCATGCCGCCAATTTTCAAACGCGCATCCCAGAAACAGGCTGCCACGCACGAACCCAACAGCGTTCCCAAGATACCGGGTTGGCGCAGCACGGCGTGGTCACCGGGCATCACCATGCGGGTGGCTTGAATGCTGGCCAGACTCAAAGTCGGTTTTCGGATACCCATGAATGAAAACCTTAAATTTTGAGAATAAAAGAACTGCGGTTATCAGCGCCCACGACCGCGCTCGGTCACCTGGTACACAGTTTTTCCACGCAATTCAAAATAGTCTTTCGCCATGGCGAGGTTTTCAGAATGCCCCGCAAACAACAAACCACGTTCATTCATCATCGGTGCGAAGCGTTTCAAAATGCCCATCTGGACATCGCGCTCAAAATAAATCATGACATTGCGACAAAATACCGCATCAAACGGTCCTGAAACTGGCCAGGTATCTTCAAGCAAATTCAAGCGGCGGAACTGCAGCAAGGCCTGCAACTCGGGGCGCACGCGAACAAAGCCTTCCTGCGGACCGGAACCCTTGAGAAAGTATTTCTTCAAAATAGGCAGTGGCAGGTTTTGCACCGCGTCCATGCGGTAGACTCCGCGTTTCGCTGTTTCAAGCACTTCAGTGTCAATGTCGGTTGCCACGATGCGTACCGGTGGCGTCAGGCTGCCAAATGCTTCCATGGCGGTAATGGCCAAGGTGTAAGGCTCTTCGCCCGTGGAAGCAGCACAGCACCACAAATTGATCCAAGTGCGGTTGGAGAGAGACAGCATGTAGCGGCTGAGAATTTCAAAGTGGTGCGCTTCGCGGTAAAACGAAGTCAGGTTGGTTGTAAGCGCATTAACAAAATGTTCCCACTCCGGGTCCGTATCGCCCCCCAAGCCATCCAGGTATTGGGTAAAACTCTGCTTGCCCAGAACCCTGAGCCTCTTCACCAAGCGGCTATACACCATGCTCTGCTTGTGGTCGGCCAGCGAAATACCTGCCCGCTTAAGAATCATGTCTTTGACACGTGCAAAATCACGGGCGCTGAATTCAAATTCACGCGAATTTGAAGTGTCACCATCTTTTTCGACTGCACGTTTACTTTTTTCAGAACTCATAAGGGTCGGATTCATTCCAGACTTATCATTAAAAGCTTAACTT
>JBEIKS010000203.1:0-4863 GCA_040379625.1 Burkholderiaceae bacterium | reverse complement strand
TGTAGCGTTTCAGCGCGGCGCTCTGCAGTGTTTCTTCCTCAGCCGACCAATATTCTTCATAAGAGATCAGGGTGACTTTTGAGTCTACAACCAGGTATTTAGATTCCGGCAATTTAATGATGACATCGGGTTGCACGCGCGAACCGTCGTCGCGGATCATGCTTTCCTGCACTAGATATTGTTCGCCCTTGGTCAGGCCGCTACCCTCAAGAATAGATTCCAAGACAAATTCGCCCCACGAACCTTGGGTTTTGTTAGAGCCGCGCAGCGCATGGGTCAGATTGCTGGCCTCTTGAGACAAGGTTTGGTTCAGGTTCATCAGGTCTTTGACTTGATCTGTCAGCTTGACGCGTTCCACCCGCTCGTCACCATACACTTGCTCAACCTTGTTCTGGAATTCTGTGAGCTTTTCCCGCAAAGGGTTGAGAATTTGCCCCAGGTTGCCGGAATTTTGTTCGGCAAATTTCTTGCTGGTGCTCTCCATGATGTCTGTGGCCATGACCTTGAACTGGTCCGCCATTTTTGCGTTGGCCTCCGCAACAAATGCGGTTCGCTGTTGGTGACCCAATGCCTGCTCTTCGAGCTTGGTCTGCAATTCTATGAGCTGTTTGCCTAGGGCGTTTTTATCTTCCGTTAAGGCGAGCAGGATTTGCCGCTCATTTTCGCTGCTGGTTTTCAGCTCTTCAATTTTTGTATTGAGCTGGGCCAGTGTGCTGTTGGCTGCGCTCAATTCGGCGCCCAAGCGGCTTTTTTCGCTGACGGCGGCATCGTATTTTTCCACAGTCGTTTTTATGTCTGCTTCAAGCGTGGCAACACGACTGGCCTGTTGAGAAAGACTGGCGATTTTTTGTTCTGCCTGGCTGTGTTGCATGCGCAGCGCTTCCAGTTTTGCATCGAGTTGTTGTTTTTCTAGCAGTACCAGGCTGAGTTGGCTGTCTTGGGTTTGCGCCTTTAATTCGGCGAGGTCGGCGCGGCGCTCGGCATCGTTGATCAACTGGTTACCGGTGGCGGCGGTTTGCAAATAATGTGCTCTTGCCCAGAAAAAGCCCAAGGCCAGAAAAAAAGCAGCGCTTACTAAAAAAATCAGAACAGTGGTGATATCCATAGGTACAACCCAGTTAAAAAACGGTTCAGTTGGCCTGGCAGGGCAAACTTTCGCCCAAAAAACGGCGCGGTCGAGAATTATAAACATCTCGGTCGCTCACGGTGTGGACGAGCGGGGGGCAGCGGCCCCCCGGTTTTTTGCAGTCGCACGGCTATCGTTGAGGTATTCTGCCGTTGGTTGGAGTTTTTTGGGTTGTGGTTTTGTATGTCTGAAATGTCTGAGATCAATGTGGTGGTGGTGGGAGGTGGTCCGTCTGGCTTGATGGCCGCAGAAGTCTTGAGCCTTGCCGGGCTGAGGGTGGATGTGTTTGATGCCATGCCGTCGCTGGGCAGGAAGTTTTTATTGGCCGGCATAGGCGGCCTTAATATTACCCACAACGAGGCGTACGCGAGTTTTTGCGCTCGCTACGCGGACCGTCAGGCCCCGTTGCAGCCCATGCTCGATGAATTCACGCCTGAAGCACTGCGCAACTGGGTGCATGGCTTGGGTGTGGAGACGTTTGTGGGCACTTCGGGTCGTGTATTTCCGAAGGAAATGAAAGCGGCGCCGCTACTTCGAGCGTGGTTGCGTCGCTTGAGGGAAAACGGCGTACGTACCCATGTTCGCCACAAATGGTTGGGTTGGAATGAACAAGGGCAGATGCAGTTTGCAACACCTGCGGGTGAGCTTACGATTAATCCAGCCGTTTGCATTCTGGCGCTGGGGGGCGCAAGTTGGCCTCAGTTGGGTTCCGATGGTGCCTGGGCGCCTTGGCTTAAAAACAGGGGCGTCAGTGTAGCGCCTTTGGAAAGTGCAAATTGTGGCTTTGAAGTTGCGTGGAGTGATTACCTTTGCGAAAGGTTTGCCGGCGCGCCCTTGAAGTCGGTTGCGCTTGCTTTGGCGGATGTTCATGGCAATACTTTGCAGCGCCAAGGAGAGTTGGTGATTGGTCGGCACGGCGTAGAAGGAAGCTTGATCTATGCATTTTCACGTGAACTCCGCCAATTGTTGAACGCTCATGGCACCGCCACCTTTACGCTGGACTTGCTGCCGGGGCGTTCTGCGGAGCGTGTTGCGGCTGAGGTGGGTAAGTCGCAGGGGGGGAAATCCCTGGCGGCGCATTTAAAGAAACATTTAGGGATTGAAGGCGTAAAGCTTGCCCTGTTGCATGAAGTGCTTGGCAAAGACCAATTAAGCGATACAGTTTTGCTGGCAAAAACACTGAAAGCCCTACCCATCACCGTCACTGCGACACGCCCCATTGAAGAAGCCATCAGCAGTGCTGGAGGTGTCTGCTTCACCAGCCTGAACACAGACTTGATGATTTCAAATTTACCGGGCGTTTTTGTGGCCGGCGAAATGCTGGATTGGGAGGCTCCCACTGGCGGGTATTTATTGACCGCCTGTTTTGCGTCTGGACTGGCTGCGGGGCAGGGCGCATTGCGTTGGCTTGAACAAAGCTGAATCGCGGCTTCAATTCAATGGTCTCTGCCGTGTGAACCACGCTCCCGTTCCGGAGCGCGATTTTGTTCCCTATTTTGTTCCCTATTTTGTTCCCGACCTCGTGCTTCTTCCCGGTGCTGCTCACGGTTCTGATTGGCGACGGGGCCTTTTTTCTCCCCTCGCTCGCCAAAGTATTGCCGAACCTCTGGATCACTGGGCCGATGCTGGTAGTTTTTTTCCTGTAAGCGTTGCTGTTCTTGTTGAGATGGGTAGCGCTGCGCCGTATAGAGGTGCTGGTAATAGGGCAATGGCGCAGGTGTGCGCTGACCATTCAGATGCTGTCTGTCCCAGTTTCTGCGCTGTTGCTCCCAGCCAGAACCCCAGTGTTCTCCCCAGCGTGGTGAGTTGTCTGGGTGCCAGTTTCGAAAATAGGAAGGTGGGCTTCTGTAATAGCGAATGGGGATCTGCAAAACAAAAATCGGTAGGGTCTCTGGCGCTACATACCACCAAGGGCCGTTGTACCAGGAACTTGCATACCAGTTGTCGCCTTGGTAGACCCAATACAGGCCATCATAAAAGAAGAAATTCGCCTGCAGGCGCGGTGCATAGTAAACCGGGTAATTGGGTATTTGAACCAACTCCGGATAAACCGGTACATTAATGCCTATCTTCACGCCTGGCAAAGCTACGCCAATAGAGATTTGCGCCATGGCAACGGGTACGCAAGCAGTCAGCAAACTGAAGGCAAGTATCCAATGGCGCATGTTTTTCTCCCTGACAGGCCCACCGGCAAGCGGTCCAAGTTTCAACAATGCCTCAGAAGAGCGGGTTTGGATGTGCCTTGTTTCACTGACACAAGAGGCATGCACGCCGGAGCCACCAGACGACGGATGATTTTGCCTCCTTGCCTGTTTGAGGTCATAATCTGCAAGCGGCTTGCATCCAAGTGTACGTGAGCTTGCCCATTCGACCTGTGAGGCCATCCCATAAGGGCCATCGTGTCTTTCAAGTATTTTTAGAACATTCCACCATGCCCTTCATACTTGCACTGTTTGCCTTCATGTTGTTGGTGCTGGGGGGCTATGGTTACATCAACCAGCCTGTTCAGGAACCGCCTTGGCCTGAGCAGGTTTCAGGCTTTGCGTTTTCGCCCTACAGGGAAGGGCAGAGCCCGCTTCAAGGGGTACACCCCAGCCGGGAAGAGATCTCGCGAGACCTTGCGTTGCTGGAAGATAAAACCACGTCCATACGCACCTACACTGTGGCTGGTGTGATGGGCGAGGTGCCTGAGTTGGCCAACCAACATCACATCAATGTTACGCTTGGCGCTTGGTTAAGTGCTGACCTCGCTGCCAATTCAGACGAGTTGCAGAGGCTCTTGGCTGTGGCGAAAGCCCAGCCTCAAACCGTGGTCAGGCTGATCGCCGGTAACGAAACCCTGCTCAGGGAAGAACTCAGCGTTGGCGAGTTGTCAGCGTATCTGGATGAAGTCCGGGCCAAATCACCGTTACCCGTCAGCACCGCAGAGCCTTGGCATGTCTGGTTAAAACATCCACAGTTGGCTGCGCATGTGGATTATCTGGCGGTTCACCTGCTGCCTTTTTGGGAAGGGGTGGCACTGGAAGATTCGGTGAGTTTTTCAATGAACGTATACCAGCGTCTGCAGCAGGCGTTTCCCGACAAGCCCATTGTAATTACCGAGGTCGGCTGGCCCAGCCATGGTCGCTCCATCAGAGATGCAGAAGCATCGCGGGCAAATCAGGCGAAATTCTTGAGACGCTTCATTCACCGCGCTAAACAAGAAAAACTCGTGTTCTACATCATGGAGGCATTTGACCAACCTTGGAAAGCCGATATTGAGGGCAGTGTGGGGGCTTACTGGGGCGTGTTCAATGTTGCGAGAACTTCAAAATTCGAAACCCGCAATCCGATTGTGGCCATTCCCGAGTGGAAGTTACTGGCTGCCGCCTCCATTGGGGTGGCCATGCTGATGACCTTGCTGCTGCTGACGGACAGCGCCACCCTTAGAAAGAGGGGGCGAATGTTTCTGATGTTCAATGCGTTTGTGGCTTCATCATTGGTTGTTTATGTCATTTACGACTTTTCTTTGCAGTACCACACGTGGGGCAGCGCCGCTGTAGCGGTTTTTCTGCTTTTGGGTGTGGTGGGCGTTTTTGTAATTGTGCTGACCGAATCACATGAGTGGGCTGAAGCGATGTGGTTTCGTCACCGCAGTCGCTTGTTGTCTGCACCACAGGCCTGTGTGCTTGAGCGGGGCGATTCCAACGTATCCCCGCCTGAGTTGTTTGTTTCAATTCACGTGCCTGCCCATGAAG
>JBEIKS010000202.1:0-4934 GCA_040379625.1 Burkholderiaceae bacterium | reverse complement strand
ACCTTCAGCTTCTTTGCCTAACTTGATGCAGTTTACAACTCTACTCATCGACTAACTCCTAAGACTGATTTTATGTGTGTGTCTGACGTTCATAGCGGGCAAATGAAAAAGACCAAGGTCTTTCTCCCGTTGAGCCATGATTTTCACGCCAAACTTCTTTGAAGTCGCTTTTTGACCAATGCGGAAAATAAGCGTCTCCAACGAATTCGTGGTGAATATGGGTCAATATTAGCGCATCTGCGTGGGGCAGCAAGGCCTCATAAATTTGCGAGCCGCCAATGACAAAAATGTCCTTGCCTTCCGGGCTTGCTTCGTTGATGCGTTTGGCCACGGACAGCGCTTCTTCAATGGAAGTACAGATGACCACGCTGGTTTTTATCTCAGGCTGAAATTGAAAATGCGCTGCTTGAACGCAGGGAATGGTGTCTGGCAACTCGCCGGGCCACCACTGTGTATTTCGAGTCACCACAATGTTGCAGCGACCCGGAAGCGGACGGCCGATGGATTCATAAGTGGCGCGCCCCATGACGAGAGGATGACCCACGGTGTTTTTTTTGAAAAAAGCCAAGTCTTCCGGCAAGCGCCAAGGAAGGGTATTTTGCGTTCCGATGACGCCATTACTGGCCACTGCGCTAATTAACACCAAGTGTTGCATACCCGACCTCGCTTGATTTCAGATCGCCACGGGCGCTTTGATGTGCGCGTGCGATTGGTAGTTGATGATTTCAAAGTCATCGAACACATAACCGAAGAGATCTTCGGGCCTGCGTTTGATCTTTAATTCGGGCAGGGGGAAGGGTTCCCGTGTTAGCTGTAACTGCGCCTGCTCGAAGTGGTTGCTGTAGAGGTGACAATCACCTCCCGTCCATACAAAGTCTCCCACCGCCAGATCACACTGCTGAGCCACCATGTGCGTGAGCAGGGCATAGCTGGCAATGTTGAATGGCACGCCCAGAAAAATGTCTGCGCTGCGCTGATAGAGCTGACAGCTCAGTTTTCCATCGGCCACGTAAAATTGGAAAAACGCATGACAGGGCGGCAGTTTCATGTTGGGAATATCAGCCACATTCCAAGCTGACACAATCAGGCGCCTTGAATCCGGGTTGTTTTTGATTTGATTCACAACCTGCGCAATTTGGTCAATGTGCGATCCGTCAGGCAGGGGCCACGAACGCCACTGAACACCATACACAGGCCCCAATTCCCCGTTGCTGTCTGCCCATTCATCCCAGATGGTGACGCCGTTTTCTTTCAGGTAGGCAATGTTGCTGGAACCCTGCAAAAACCAAAGTAATTCATGAATGATGGACCTGAGATGCAGTTTTTTTGTGGTGACCAGCGGAAAGCCGTCTGCCAAGTTAAAACGCATCTGATGGCCAAACACTGAACGGGTGCCCGTGCCCGTCCGGTCGGTTTTTTCAGTGCCATGGTTCAGCACATGTCGCATCAATTCAAGGTATTGCTTCATGGTTTTTCAAGGAAGTGCCTTTGGAAGCCGAATTATCCCTGATTTTCAACCCGTATTTTCAAGGCCTCTGATTTTCAATGAATTGCAGGCTGGCCAGACGCGCATAAAGGCCTTCGTTGGTCACCAGTTCGTCGTGAGTGCCGACCTCGGCCACAACGCCGTTTTCCACTACGACAATCCGGTCTGCTGCCAATACAGTAGCCAATCGGTGGGCAATAATCAGTGTGGTGCGCCCCTTTGAAGATTTTTCAATGGCTTTTTGAACCAGTTGCTCGCTTTCTGCATCCAAGCTGCTGGTGGCTTCATCCAGCAAAAGCAGGGGCGCATCTTTCAGTATGGCTCTGGCAATGGCCAGTCGCTGGCGCTCCCCGCCTGAGAGTCGGGTGCCGCGCTCACCCACGAAGGTGTTCATGCCTTCCGGCAGTCGTTCTATCAGTTCCTGGCAGGCGGCCTCGGAGAGCGCTTGCATCACTTCCTCGTCGCTGGCCTCAGGTTTGGCATAGCGCACGTTTTCAGCAATTGAGTTTGAGAATACCGCTGGATCTTGGGGCACAAATGCCACCATGTCCCGCCATGAGCCAGACTCAATATTAAATAGCGGATGCTGACCCTGTATTCTTATCATGCCGGACTGCGGGTCGTACCAACGCAACAGCAGGGCAAACAAAGTTGATTTTCCCGCGCCGGAAGGTCCAACGATTGCCACTGTTTCACCCGCTTCAATGGTGAGATTGAAGTCTTTCAAAATGGGCAGTTCCGAGCGTGCGGGGTATGCAAAATTCACATGCTCAAATTTTAAGGACACCCCATTTTTTGGTTTGCTGATCGGTTTGCCGTCTGGTGGCAAACGGGTGTCCATGGCCAGTAACTCGATTAATCGGTCTGTGGCGCCTGCGGCGCGCTGGAATTCCCCCAGAACTTCAGACAGCGCCGCGGCTCCGCCCCCCACAAAGCCGGCATACATGACGAACTGAGCCAACTCGCCTGCGGTCATTGTACCCTCGGCAACCGCACGGGCGCCCAGCCATAAAACGGCGGTCAGGCCTGCAAAAGCAAGGCCTATCGCGCAAAACAACAGCATCGATCGTGTCACGATGCGTTTTCTGGCGGCCTCGTAGGTGGTTTCGCAACTCTCGGAAAAGCGTTGGCTTTCCCGGTCCTGTTGGTTGAGTGACTGAACCGTGCTGACTTGCTGCAGGATTTCTGTGGCCAGTGCGCTGCTGTTGGCCAGTGTGTCTTGACTGGTCCGTGATTGCTTTCTCAGCTTCCTTGCCAGCGCCATGACTGGTACCACTACGATGGTGACCACAACCAGTACGGCCCCTGAAAGCAGTGGGCTGGTCAGCATCAACATAATGAGGCCGCCGGTGGTGGTCAGTGTGTGCCGCAGCGCAAATGACAATGAGCTGCCAATCAGGGTTTGAAGCAGGGTGGTGTCTGCGGACAGGCGTGATGTGACTTCTCCCACCTTCATGGTCTCAAAGAACACGGGGCGTTGCATCAACAAGTGGCTGTACACCTTGGTTCTTAAATCAGCGGCTATGCGTTCGCCCAAACTGCTCACCAGGTAAAACCGGAATGCCGTGGCGCTGGCCAGCAGGAATGTAATTAGCAACAACTGGCCAAAAGCGGTTTCCAGCGTGCCGACAAACGCACCACTGAGAAAACCACCGTCAATCAGCCTTCGAAACATCAGCGGAACGGTGAGCGACAGGGCTGAGGAGGCCAATAAAGCCATCAAGGCGATCCACGCCACTTTGGCGTGAGGGCGCATCAGGTCGCCAAGCACGGTGCGAAGCGTGGTTAATGAGGGGGGTTTTTTCATGGTTTATAGCTTCAGGGGTTGCCAGTAGCCGGTGAGTTCCAGGTAGCCTCGGCCCCACACAGTATCAGTTTTTTCTGAGTTGTTAAGTTTTGCATTCTCTTTTCCCGTTTGGCGAACTTCTACCGCACCTTCCCAGTAAACCGTCCCGGTGCTGCTCCGGGCATCCAGTTCCTGATCATTCATCAGTGGGGTGAGTTCGAACAACAATTCGTCGAGCCGCAGGCGTGGGGCCACCGGGTAGCGAGCACCGGTTCGGGGTGAGGCCCAGATCTGGTTGGTTTCAAAAACCACATTTTTAAAAACTCGGCGTGTTCCGTCCGCTTTTCTCAGTTCCGCGTGTTGCCAGAGAGGGAGCGTTTGCAGGTTGTCCTGCAAATCATCCGCCCCTTTTTTTTTCCGGATTACAAATGCCATCAATGCGCTGCCATCCGAGCCATTGATGCCTATCCAGTCCCAGCCACTGGCGCGGGGGTCCAGAACAGCAGTCGACCATTCGTGGTCCATCCATGTCTTTCCCTGCACGTTCCACTGCTTGCCCTGGCTGCGAATATGACCCGTTGTATTCAATTGGGGCAGGGTGATGTAGTGGCTGGCCTGTTCCGGTTGGGGGCCCTTTCTTGAAAACCCCTGAGCGCCCTGCAACCACGGTATTTGCGTCGGCTTGAACAGCAAATCCAGTTCCAGTTGTGGTGTCTGTATGTTGGCTGACCAGGTGTTGTCCGCATTCAGCTTTAACTGCCATGAGCCCAGTCGCAGTGTGAATTCTGTGTAGTCTTGGCGTTGTTGAATCAAGGTGTCGCCGGCGCCGGCCCGTAACGCAATCTGGTCATGAATCAGACTTGAGCGTTCCGGCAGGGCAATCGCTGCATGCGCAAACAGCAGTTGGGATGGGGTGAATCGGCTTGGGTTGCTAAGGTCTGTGGTCGGGGCATTTCTAAAAAAGGTGATTTGCACACCCATGGCGCCTGCGTTTGGCGCCTCTCTTTCAAGCCAGCCGGTGAAATACCACCATTCTGTTTTGAACTCTGGGTGGGCTGCATGGTCTTTGGGCAGCGAAATTTGCTGGTTTGCACTGGCCTGTTTGTAGCTTCGCTTGTCATGCAGCCCTGCCAGCAGCAAGTTTGGTTGTAGCGCAAGCGGAGCCAGCAAAAGCAATTGCCGCTTTTTGGCCTGCATGGCTTTTGGTGTGTTTTTTTTCAAGCCCAGTCCTCCTTCAGTATGCTGACAGGTGTCTGATTAAGGCTGTACCAAGCGGTGAGAGCGGCCGTGAGGGTTGAGGACACCATCAACCCGGCAATCAGCGCACCAATCAGGCCGTAGGGAAAATGAATGTCCATGCTCCAGTGGAATGATTGCGGATTGACCACCTTGATCAACACAAAGGAGAAAAAAATCCCCAGCACCAGACCGACTGCAGCGCCAATACCGCTCACCCAGATGCCTTCCCGCATCAACAGACCAACAGCATCGCGCCGGCGTGCACCGAGGGCCATGAGCGATGCGAATTCTCTGCGGCGCGACATTGCGGTGGCTGCAAACGTTGCGGCCACGCCAAACAGGCCGATCACAATGGCGGTGGCTTCCAGCAGGTAGGTGACCGCAAAGCTGCGGTCAAAAATTTCCAGGCTAAGTTTTCTGATT
>JBEIKS010000201.1:0-4975 GCA_040379625.1 Burkholderiaceae bacterium | reverse complement strand
GGAATTTCGTCAATGCGCTCCGGCTTGTCCAATTCCATTGCACTTGCATAACGGTCTGCCACCGACAAAATGGACGCCAACAAATTCTCAGTTTGTGCATAATCGTGGTGCAAAGCGATTGCCTGCACCACATCTTTGGGCAGTCGCCAGTCTTCCACAACCAGACGACCCACTTCGCAGTGATCTGTACCCAAAACCTCACGTTCCAGTTCATGGGTTCTCATACCGCGCACCACAGCCTGCAACAGCAATTCCTGATAGCGCTCCGGGTCTTGGATCATGAGAACCAGGCGGCCTATATCGTGCATCAAGCCCGCAGTAAACGCCAAAACCGGTGACAGCGAGGTTTCCGCTGCGATGACGCGAGCCGCAGTGGCTGCGCCCACAGAATGCCGCCAGTAGCTGTTCAGCGTAACAGGATCCAAGGTATTGAGTTTGAAATTCTCCACCAACAACGCACTCAGAATGATACCTCGCGTGTTGGCAATACCCAGCACCATAATAGCTTCATCCACACCGCAAATGCGGCGCTGCATTCCAAAAAACGGAGAATTGGCGACTTTCAAAAGCCTGCCGGTCAGCACCGGATCCAAAGTCAGGTGTTTCGACAAATCAGGTAAGTTAATGTCTTCATCGCTGAGCATGTGTATCAAATCTACCAAATTGCCAGACAAAACAGGCAGTTTGAACTTGCCGTTGTTGGCGCTCATGACGCCCCCCCTGCATTGAGCAAGCTCAAGGTCACCAACACGCCTTTGGACAAAGACCGCTTACCCATGGGAGACAAGGTAGCGTTGAACAACTGACTTTCGAAGGAAAACTCAAGCTGCTTGCCAATAAAATCGTCTGATAGAAGCGCTTCTCCCAGTGCATCAGACAACAATTGCGGCAAATCACCGATCGATTGACTGACCAGCGAGTGATTTTCAGGACACAACCAGGCGTCGGCCAACTGGTTCGACAAGGCAATCTCCCCTTCGGAGTCCACCCCGAGAACACCCACCGTGACGTTATCCAACACCTCCTGCAACACCAACATGTAGTCGGTGTCGCGTGCAATGCGCTCATTTTTCTCCATCACCCTTTGTTCAAGAATGTGATTGAGGCGCACCAACTCGGTATTTACCGTTTCAACTTCCTGATGCAAGGCTGCATTTTCCAGTTCTACCTGCAGGCGCCTGAACGCTTCGGCAATGTTGGCGCGTAGCTGCTCGTCGTCCCAGGGCTTGGTGAGAAACTTGTAAATGGCACCCCGGTTGATCGCATCGGTGACCGATTGCAACTCCGTATAGCCAGACAGCACCATGCGCATGGTGTTGGGATAAATTTCCTTCACTTGGGCCAGAAACTCCGTGCCGTTCATCTCCGGCATGCGTTGGTCAGAAACAATAACGCCCACGCGGTTAGTCGCCAGTATTTCGAAAGCCTCCGCTGCAGAGGTAGTCGACAAGATGTTGTAGCCGTCGCGGCGCAGCAAACGCTTCAGGGCAGACAGCACATTGATCTCATCGTCCACCAGCAAAATGGTTTTAAGGTGCGCCTCATCGGCCACGCCGATGCTTTTCAAGGCACCAGGGCTGTAACCCATCAACCAGGTGATCAAATCAGCCATGCCCATGGGTTTTGCATACAAACCACCCTGGCCAAATTCACACCCCATGCGTGCAACCACCGAATGCTGGGTTTCCTTTTCAATGCCATCTGCTACCGTACCAATCTTCAGGCTCTGCGCCATCGACAATATGGCCCTGACGACCGCATGGTCTTCAGATTTTCTGGCGATATTTTGTATGAAACTGCCGTGAATCTTGATTCGATCAATGGGAAAACTTTTCAGAAAGCTCAGACTTGAATATCCGGTGCCGAAGTCATCGAGCGTCAGAAAAACCCCCATGCCCTTCAGGCTGTAAAGCGTTTCCTGCGTGGAACGATCCACTGCCCTGAGCGCAGTTTCCGTGAACTGGATTTCCAGTTGTTCTGGCGCAAAGGCGTTCTCGCGCAGCATTTTCTTAAGCCGCCCGATGCCATCGGCCTGACGGAATTGCTTGGGCGAAATGCTGCTGCACACCCGAAAGCTCATGCCGGTGGATTTTTGAACCTTTTGAATTTCAGAAACGGCTTGTGAAACAATCCATTCGCCGATGGCAATGATCTGAGCGGTCTGATCCGCCAAGGTCATGATTTGTGTTTGATCAATCACGCCGTATTCAGGGTGATTCCAGACCACCACAGCATCCACCGCCACAACTTCCCCAGTGCGCAAATCAATTTGCGGCTCATAGGTCAGGTTCATCTGCTTGCGTGAAATGGCGCTGCGCAAATCCACTGTAAGCCGGGTTTCGCGCTGGGCCTGCAAGCCCAATTCCTCGGTGTAGAGCAGCACTCCATTGTGTTCTGTCGCCAGTGAACGGGTCAATGCCTGCCGGGCAGACAGCATGAGCCGCTGGGCATTGTCGCCGTGTAGCGGAAACATGGCGGCACCTGCTTGGGAAGTGAGGTGCAGTTCCATACCGTCCACAAAAATCGGGACATTGAAGCGTTGCAACAAATCGCCAACGGCCGCCATGGCGTCGCCTTTGTCGCTGCAAGCAGAACTGGCAATCAGAAAACGGTCGTTACCCATGCTGCCCAACAACCACCCTTCAGACTCCAGGGGGCGGAGTATGCCCGCAATTTGTATGACCAAGGCCTCGGTGACATGGTCACCCAGCGTTTCATTGAGCACACCCAAACCGCCAAAGCTGAGCTGCAGCAATGCGACGGTCTGGTCGGACTTGGCACAATCCTGCAGACGTGCGTCCAACTGCCCGACAAATGCATTGGCGCGCAAAAGCCCCGTTCCTTCATCGCGCAAGGGTATAACCGGGCCTACCCTCGGTTGCTCTGTTTGTGTTGCTTCTGTATTCATGACTGCCTTGACCTCAAGCCATATTGACCGCGGGCGCCTTGGCGTCTGCGCCTGCGATCTCGGTCTGTTTTTGTTCAGACGGCAACCACACTGTAAATTGGGTACCTTTACCCAACTCAGAAGTAACCTCTATTCGGCCACCATGCTTTTGCACAATTCCATAAGAAAGTGACAAGCCCAGCCCCGTTCCTTTGCCCACCGGCTTGGTGGTGAAAAACGGATCAAAAATCCGCTTTAAATTCTCGGGGGCAATACCTGAGCCATTGTCTGCCACCGCCACCCACACCCACCCGGCTTCTGCACCGGAAGAAATGGTGATGATGCCTTTGTCCTTGATGGCATGGGCCGCATTGACCAGCAGGTTCATGAACACCTGATTCAGCTGCGAGCCTATGCAAGGAATTTCAGGGATTTTTCCGAAGTGTCTTTCAACGGTGGCTTTGTACTTGATTTCGTTGCTGACGATGTTCAGTGTTGATTCCAACCCCTTGTGCAGGTCAGAAACCACCCACTCGCCATGATCCACGTGGGAGAAGTCTTTCAAGTCTTGGACGATTTGCCGCACGCGACCAATGCCATCCTGACATTCACTCATCAAGCTGACGACGTCTTCACGCAGAAAATCAAGATCAACCTCCTTGATTAGCTTTTGCAAAGCCGCTTTTTGGGTGGGGTCTTCGATGGATTGTTCAAACGCGGTAACCACCCTGAGCAAGTCGTTCACGTATTCGCGAAGCGACGTCAGGTTGGAACTGACAAACCCGATCGGGTTGTTGATTTCATGGGCCACGCCGGCAGCCAATTGACCAATCGAAGCCATTTTTTCAGATTGCAGCAACTGGTTGTGGGCGTCTTCCAGTTTTCTGATGAGCGCGTCTTGCTCCGCCTTTTCCCTTTGCAACATGCGCTGGGCGGCCAGACGGTCTTTCAACTCGTTGGCCAGCAGGTCGTTGCGTTCAGACAACTGGCTGGCAATGGTCTGCCTTTGCGCCTCATCGTCTTCATAAGTCTCACAAATTTCATCTAGGAAACTCGCCCAACGTGGGTCGGGTGCAATGGCGCTTATATCGTTTGAGCCAAAGTGTCTTTTGAGTTGGTCAGCCAACCAAGGATGCATCTGGATTCTCCCATTCACTGTCGCTTATAGCTTACTGGGAGGGCATCGCTTTTGTTATAGGAATTTGCGGTAATTAAGGACTTAATTCAGCAAACGAAGGTCAAAAAGGTCAAAAACCCACTTCAGTTTGTAAACCTTTCTGACTTCTCAGTTGAGATGAATAGCCGAGCTTCTTATCAAGCACTTTTTTATAGTTTTTGGCTTGTGCCGCTGAGGCGAATCGTTTGATGCAAACACCCAAAAAAACACCCTCGCTGCGACTGCTTTGATAGACAAAAATTCCTTCGCGGGACCCCACGGCCTCGGACAATTCCATCAAGCGGCGGTTCAGCGTGTTTTTGTCGCTGGCGGGCACATAGGCTGTTTGCAATGTGTACCAAGAACCACCGGCACTGATGCTGGCCATGCCCAAATCCTTGAGCTCTTCAATTTCAAGATTCGTTGGATTCGACGACGCTGCCTTGGGCGTTGCGGGACTGGCGCCCGCCCCTTCAGCAACCGGCATCAGCCCCAGCGAGGCTGGCGCTGCAGTTCCCTGACTGGCGGCGCGCGGACCTGACTCTGCAGGCTCGGTGGCCAAATGGTGTTGGGGTTCAGCAGCAGCCTCGGTGACCTCACCGGCAGGCCGCATGGCGTCTGAGAGTTCTGCAACCAGTACCTTGGCGGGTCCGGCAGGAACGTCTCCACCGGCCAGCTCCGCTGTGTCTGAAACCACACGGAAAATAGGGGCATTGGCCAAGCGCACGGAAGTCTGCTGTTTTGAAACAGTTTCAGGCTTCAGGGCATATACGGTCGCCACTAAACCAAACAACAGAACAGTGAGGATGAAACTCATTTTGGGAAGAAAAAATCTGGCCAGATCCGATGCGTCAATAGGTCAACAGGGTGAATAGAGAAGGTTTTGCAAAGGTTAGCACAACCTTTAACTTATTAAGTAACACCGCAGAGGG
>JBEIKS010000200.1:0-4979 GCA_040379625.1 Burkholderiaceae bacterium | reverse complement strand
TGTCAGTCCTGCGTTTGCCGAAGACCCGGTGCGAATTTTGCGCCTGGCGCGTTTTGCTGCGCGGTTCCCCGGCTTTTCTGTTGCGCCCGAAACCCTGGCGTTTTGCCGGTCCATGGTGGCGGCAGGCGAGGGCAGTGCGCTGGTCGCTGAGCGGGTCTGGCAGGAACTCAGTCGCCTGCTGATGTCGGTGTGTCCGGCCCGTGGGGTGCAAGTGATGTTTCAAAGTGGTGTGCTGGCCACCTTGCTCACCGTCGAGCTGGCAGACTTGCTTCACAACGCACCCGTGTTGGACAAGTTGGGCGGTGCTCAGGCCAGCGTTTGGGGGCTGGAGCAGCGCTGGGCGTTTTGGGGGGTGGCGTGCGGCCTTTCGCAGGCTCAGCAGCAGTGGCTTTCACAGCAATTGCGGGTGCCCGCTGATTGCGCTGATTTATTGCGTCTGGCTGTGTTGGTGCGGCCTTTGTACCAGCAGGCCCGCTCTGCACAAGAAATTCACGCCTTGTTTACGCAGGTCGATTTGTACCGCCGCGCTCCGCGTTTCCGCCAATTGGAAGCCGTGCTGGCGAGCGTTTGCGCCCTTGAGGGCAAACCTGCCGCCCTTGATTCCTCCGTCTGGCAGCGTCTGGCGCAAGCCGTTGAAAAATTGCCGATGGGCGATGTCGCCCGGCAGGCCGCAATTCAGGGTGTCAGTGTTCCTGACGCCGTTTCCAAGGCCAGGCAAGACTTGCTTGGTCAAGCATTGAACGACTTGCTAAAATAGCGAGTTGTTTCCACCAAAGACCTTTCCATGTTGCTTTCCCACCGCAAGCTTATTGTTGCTGCATTCACAGACGCCTTGCAGAACAGCCTGGGTCACAGGCCCGAACAACCTGTCCTGCTGGAGCGCCCGAAACAGGCCAGCCATGGCGATGTTGCCTGCAATGCAGCCATGCAGTTTGCAAAGCCTGCCAAGCGCAATCCCCGCGAGTTGGCGCAGGAGCTTGTAACGTTTTTGCAGTCCCGGTCCGAATTGTCCGGTCTTGTGGAAAAAATTGACATCGCAGGCCCCGGTTTCATTAACCTCACGCTCAGTGCCGCCGCCCGTCAGGCCGTGGCCGCTGCCGTACTGGCCGAGGCAGAGCGGTTTGGTTGCTCCGACACCCATGCCAACGAAACCGTGCTGCTCGAATTTGTCTCTGCCAACCCCACCGGCCCCTTGCATGTGGGCCATGGCCGTCAAGGCGCCTTGGGCGACTGTCTGGCCAACCTGATGGAAACCCAAGGCTGGAAGGTGCACCAGGAGTTTTATTACAACGACGCTGGTGTTCAGATTCAAACACTCGCCATTTCAGTGCAGGCCCGTTGCGCGGGTGAGGCGCCCGGCAGTGCCGGTTGGCCCGAAAATGCCTACAACGGCGACTATATTGCAGACATCGCACGCGATTTTCTGGCGGGTGCGACAGTACAGGCCGCTGATGTGGAACCTGTTACCGCCAGTGGCGATCCCGCTGATTTTGAATCCATACGGCGCTTTGCCGTGGCATATCTGCGCCGCGAACAAGACCTCGATTTAAAGTCTTTCGGTGTGCGCTTCGATCAGTACTACCTTGAAAGCTCGCTCTACACAGACGGCAAGGTGGAAGATGCGGTCAACCGCATGGTGGCTTCCGGCAATACCTACGAGTCTGAAGGCGCCCTGTGGTTGAAAACCACCGACTTCGGCGATGACAAAGACCGTGTCATGCGTAAATCAGAAGGCGGCTATACCTACTTTGTGCCCGATGTGGCCTACCACGTCACAAAATGGCAGCGCGGTTATCAAAAGGTCATCAACATTCAGGGTTCAGACCACCACGGCACCATTGCGCGCGTTCGCGCCGGGTTGCAAACCGTGGGTCTGGGCATCGCAAAGGGCTACCCTGATTACGTGCTGCATAAAATGGTGACCGTGATGCGCAACGGCGAGGAAGTGAAAATCTCCAAGCGCGCGGGCAGCTATGTCACCCTGCGCGACCTTATTTGCTGGTCCGGCAACGTGGTCGAGCAGCAAGCCTGGGACACCCAGGAGGCTGCGCTCACCAAGGGTCGCGATGCCGTTCGCTTCTTTCTGGTGTCACGCAAGGCCGACACTGAATTCGTTTTCGATGTTGATCTGGCGCTTTCTCAGTCCGATGAAAACCCGGTTTATTACGTTCAATACGCCCACGCCCGCATCTGTTCCATCCTCAATAACTGGGGTGGAGATGTTTCTGAGCTTTCAAAAGTGAACCTTTCTGCGTTAGTGGCGCCTAAAGAGTTGGCTTTGATGAACCGCATGGCGGCCTACCAGGAAGCGCTGTCACAGGCGTCTGAGGAAATGGCCCCCCACCAGATTGCATTTTATTTGCGCGATCTGGCGGCTGATTTCCACGGTTTCTACAATGCAGAGCGTGTCCTGGTGGACGACGAGACGCTGAAAATGGCTCGTCTGGCCCTGTTGCAGGCCACCCGTCAGGTGTTGCGCAACGGCTTTTCCGTGTTGGGCGTTTCCGCGCCCGAACGCATGTGATTGAGCTACAATCTTCTTTTAGAAGTATAGGGAATTTATGAACGCGCCCACCACTTTGCACAAGTTGTTGCCCCACGCAGACGACACCGTTCGTTTGCGCGAAATTCCTTACAACTACACCTCTTTCTCAGACAAGGAAGTGGTCATCCGGTTGCTGGGTGAAGACGCTTGGAACATTCTCCAGTCGCTTCGCGTTGAACGCAAAACCGGCCGTTCGGCCCGCATGCTCTATGAAGTGCTGGGCGACATCTGGGTTGTGCGTCGCAATCCCTACCTCCAAGACGACCTCTTGGACAATCCGTCACGCCGCGAAGCGCTCATTGAAGCCATGGAACATCGCTTGAACGATGTTGAAAAGCGCCGCTTGTCCACGGAAAACACCGACGCCCCTGAGGTCAAGGATCGCAGCGCAAAGGTTCAGGCTCTCATTGAGCTGGCCCGCGCCGCCGTCGAGAAGTTTTCTGTCGAGTTTCAGGAAACAGAACGCCTGCGCAAGCAAACGTTCAAGGTGCTGGGTCAGCATACCGCCAAGGGCAACATCAAATTCGATGGTTTGTCCCGTGTGTCGCATGTCACTGACGCCACCGACTGGCGCGTTGAGTACCCGTTTGTGGTGCTCACCCCAGACACAGAGTTTGAAATTCCAGGGCTGGTCAAAGGCTGCGTCGAATTGGGCCTCACTATCATTCCAAGGGGAGGTGGCACCGGTTACACAGGTGGCGCAATTCCCCTGACAGCCCTGTCTGCAGTCATCAACACTGAAAAGCTGGAGCAACTCGACGAAGTCGAGCGCATTGTCCTGCCCGGGCTAGACCATGAAGTGGCCACTGTATTTTCTGCCGCCGGCGTGGTTACAAAACGCGTCTCTGATATCGCCGACCGAAACGGTCTGGTGTTTGCAGTAGACCCCACTTCGGCAGAAGCCTCTTGTGTTGGTGGCAACGTGGCCATGAATGCAGGCGGCAAAAAAGCCGTGTTGTGGGGCACCGCGCTTGATAACCTGGCCTGGTGGCGCATGGTGGATCCACAAGGCGACTGGCTGGAAGTGACCCGCATTGGTCACAACATGAGCAAAATTCATGATGTGGACATGGCTCGCTTTGACCTCGTCTGGTCCGATGGCAACCGCCAGCCGGGCGAGCGTGTCTTGCGCACGGAAACCCTGAACATCGCAGGGCAACGCTTCCGCAAAGTGGGTTTGGGCAAAGACGTTACCGACAAATTCCTTGCGGGCTTGCCCGGCATACAAAAAGAGGGTTGTGACGGCCTGATTACTTCTTGCCGCTGGGTACTGCACCGCATGCCCAAGAATGTCAGAACAGTCTGCCTTGAATTTTACGGTCAAGCCAAAGACGCCGTTCCGTCCATCGTTGAAATCAAGCGTTACCTTGACACCGATGGCAAAGAGCGCGGTGCCATTCTGGCCGGTTTGGAGCACCTCGACGAGCGCTACTTGCGTGCCGTCGGTTACAGCCCGAAATCGCGGCGTGGTCAGTTCCCGAAAATGGTTCTGATCGGCGACATTGTGGGCGACGATGAAAACGCAGTGGCGCATGCCGCCTCGGAGGTCATTCGCCTTGCCAATGGCAGAAGCGGGGAGGGCTTTGTTGCCGTCTCAGCGGAAGCACGCAAAAAATTCTGGCTAGACCGCGCCCGCACTGCGGCCATCGCCCGCCATACCAACGCGTTCAAAATCAACGAAGACGTCGTTATTCCCCTGCCGCGCATGGGCGAATACACCGATGAAATCGAACGCATCAATATTGAGTTGTCGATTAAAAACAAACTCAAGTTGCTGGGCGAACTCAACACCTATTTCGAAGGCGATCTGCCCATCGGAAAAAGTGAAGACCCTGAGCTCGACAAACTCAGCAGCGCCGAACTGTTGGGTGAAAGAACCAGTCAAGCCATTGATCTGCTTGCAAAAACCTATGCACGTTGGAATTGGCTGCTCAGCAACATGAACATGCCGCTGCAAGAGGCCTTGCCAGTGTTGGTTGAGTTGGGTTTCAGCGACTTGTCGCCTGAGTTGCTGCCTGCATTGCAGGCGCGCAGCCAGACTCAACCAGAGGCACGGGTTTTCGAGGTTCTACAAGACAGAACCATTCGCGTTTCCTGGAAGCGTGAAGTGAAATCCACACTGGCAGCCATTTTTACCGGCAACCAGTTCGCCCCCATACTTGAGGCATGCGTAGGCATTCACAAGCGGGTGCTGCGTGGCCGCGTATTCGTGGCTTTGCACATGCACGCCGGCGACGGCAATGTGCACACCAACATACCGGTGAATTCCGACGACTACGACATGCTTCATGAAGCAGAAGGCGCCGTGGTTCGCATTATGCAAATTGCCCGCAATCTCGATGGCGTGATTTCCGGAGAGCATGGCATTGGCATTACCAAGCTGGAGTTCCTCTCTGCCGAAGAGCGTCGCCCGTTTGAGGAATACAAGCAACGC
>JBEIKS010000199.1:0-4980 GCA_040379625.1 Burkholderiaceae bacterium | reverse complement strand
TGGCGCTATCAAAGTTTTCTGGCTGAAAACCAGCAGAACATTGAAAAAGTGAAGCTGGCGCTGGCCAAGAAAACCATCTCTCCGCTGGCAGTGCTGGTGATGATGGTCATCGCCTTGCCGTTTGCTTACTTGCATGCGCGTTCCGGCGGGGTCAGCGTGAAAATATTCATAGGCATTATGCTGGGCATTGGTTTTTACCTATTGAACAATTTGTTTTCTCATTTGACAGTGGTGGCCAACATTCCACCGTTGGTCAGCGCCAGTGTTCCCAGTGTGTTGGCCTTGTTCGGCGGCCTGTTGGCCTTGTGGTGGGTGAACCGCGTTTGAAGACTTTCAAGAAAGGCGTTGCGTGAAGCAAGCTTTGATTTTATTCGGGCACGGCGCCCGTGATCCCCGTTGGGCCGAACCCTTCCACAAATTGCAAACCCAGTTGCAGCAAGCCGATCCGGCATTGTCGGTCAGTTTGGCTTACCTGGAGTTGATGGCCCCCTCGCTGCTGGAGGTGATTACCGGATTGGCAGATCAAGGCTTTCAGCGGGCCAGTATTGTTCCAGTTTTTTTCGGGCAGGGCGGGCATTTGCGCAAAGATTTTCCGGTGTTGCTGGAAGACTGCCGCGCACGGTTTCCCGCCATTGAAATTTCAGCCACGCCGCCTGTGGGCGAATGGGATCTGGTGTTGCAGTCCATTGTGGCGGGTGCGCTACAGTCTGTTAAGTGATTACTGCCTGAAAATTAGTTTAGGACTGGATATTATGTGGGCTAGAGCACATACTCTAGACAACTTGAGGGTCTACCACTTAAGAAAATCCAAAGGAGGCGGGGTAACATAAAAAAAAGCTGCGCCAGACGCGGTTGTTCGTTACACCTGAAATTTAGAGCGCTCGAAAGAGCGCTTTTTTATTGGCTTTGGGCATTTACGCTATTAGCTTCGGCGCCCGAAATTGGAATGCCGCCTTTTCCGAGTCCATGCTTCATTGAAATTTCCCACAACGACGCCACACTGACCCACAGTGATGCTCTCGGCGATTGAAGAAGGTCCCTCGCAGTTTGGGTAAGCTTGGGGCTGTCAGTGATTGCCCACAAGGCAACATGAGTGTCCAGTAGCAGTTTCAATCTGTTCGCTCTCCAAGGAACAGCGTGGACACCGTTTCGTTCAGTTCGTCAATGGAGTCGGGTACCTCAAACTTGCCTTTGGCGACCCCGAGTCGAGCTTTGACGTCGGTACTCTGGTTCAGAGGAACCAGTCTTGCGACTGGGCGTCCATTTCGAGCAATGACGATTTCACTTTCCTGACCTCGCTCAATGGCTTCGACCAGGCGCGACAAAGAAAATTTGGCCTGCAACATATTTACGGTATGCATGAGAACCCCCTTTCGCTCTTGGTCTAGTCTAGCTAAATCGAAAAAGCAAGATGATTGATGACGCCAGAACAGCTTTCCAGCAATGATTTTAGAGCGACTAGATAAACTTGTCTTGATGCTTTTTTGGATTTTTTCCCTAAAAAGCGCATGGCAGCGCTCGAGGTCGGCCACCTTCGACAGGAACATGACGTCGCGCTCACGGTTGGGTGGGTGTTTTCCACTGGCGTCCACCTGAAAGATGTCGTATAGTGGTCAAATATGACCCATTAACCCGTTAAGGGTTCAAGTATGACCGATACCATAAAAACAGCAGCTACGCCCAAACCTTCCGGCCGCATCACCGAAAGTCCGATACCCTTACCGGTCGAGCGTGCGCTGGTTGCTGCCGGAGATGACCTTGCGCTGGCCCGCCGACGCCGGGGGCTTTCTACGTCATCCATGGCGGAGCGGGCGGGCATCTCAAAAAAGACGCTTTACCGGCTTGAACAGGGCGACCCCGGCGTGTCGTGGGGCGCTGTGGTTCGGGTCCTGAATATCCTGAACCTCCTGCCCGAACTCAACAAGGCCCTGAACACCGCCAATGATGCGCTCGGCCTAGCGCTCATGAACAAAGCGGTGGCCAAACGCATCCGGGTACGCAAAACCAACCCGGACAGTGGGGCCCTGTAATGGCAACGGCAAAAAAAGCAAAAACCAGCACAACGCGGACGCTGCTTGTCTATCTGGGCGACACGGGACTGGAAGTGGGCGAACTGCAATTTTCCCGACAGGGCCAAAAACAGGTCTCGGCATTCCGGTACTCCCCCGCTTGGCTCAGTAATCCAGATTGCTTCGCACTGTCTCCGGACCTTCCCCTGAGCGCCGACTTTCAATACCGCACGGCAAGCAAGGAGACTTCTACCTTTGCGGGTGCAATTGCCGATACTGAGCCTGATGGCTGGGGACGCCGTGTCATTAACCGCGCCCATGCCAAACGGCGCAAGGCTGAAAAAGACGCTGGCCGAGACGCCGGTTCTGCACAACTGTCAGACTTGGACTATTTGCTGGGGGTGCTGGATTCCAGCCGAATTGGCGCACTGCGCTTCAGGGACAATGCCAACAGCCCCTTCCTCGATCTGCCCCATGACGACAACTTGCCTGAAGGAATTCACGAGGTCCCGCTGCAGACCTTGATTCAGGCGTCGAAAGCGGTCGAATCCGGCAAGGAAACGGCGATGGACCTCGCGTATCTGAAAGGGCGCGGCACCTCGCTCGGCGGTATGCGACCCAAAGCAACGGTCCTCAAGCCAGACGGCACCCTGACCATCGCCAAATTTCCGAGCGTGAGTGATACGCGTGACGTAGCGCGCGGTGAGGTGCTGGCTCTGTTGCTCGCAAAAGCGGCGGGCCTGAATGCATCCGAGGCTGAAGTCGTCATGGCCGGCACCGAGGCTGTCGCGCTTATCGTGCGGTTTGACCGACCTCGGGCTGGCGGCCGTATCCCTTACCTATCCGCGGCCTCGCTGCTGCAGCTGGATTCCAGGGAAGATGGCGCATACACGCAGATTGCGGAGGCCATTGACCGGTTCTCCCCGAGACCCCTCGAAGACAAGCAGGAGCTTTGGGCACGCATCTGCTTCAGCATGCTCATCACCAACGTGGATGACCACATGCACAACCACGGCTTCCTTCACAGCGGCGGCGGGCAGTGGCGGCTCGCCCCGCTGTTTGACGTGAACCCGTTCCCCGACAAGGAACCCATCCTGAAAACCGCCGTAACCGAAGCTACCGGTGAAACCGGAGATATCCAGGAGGCGCTGGAGGCAGCAGCATACTTTGGCGTGTCCGATGACGACGCCCGTGTAATCCTGGCCCGGATGATGGCTGCCCTGAACGACTGGAAACGACTCGCCCGGTCCCCGGCCGTGGGGATGAGTGATGATGAAATCGACAAGGTCGCGCCTGCTTTTGAGAACGACAACTGGGATACGGTAGCGTACTTTCTGGAGCAATAAATCAGCCGGGGAGGGACTTTAGACTTCTCTGAGTCGGCCCGTTATTTTTTTGGGTCACTTGCGTAGAAATGCCCTTTTAACCGCTATAAATAACTTACCGAACCCCGCTGCGCAGGTCGGTCCAGTTCTGAGCATGCACCCGTTCAGCCGCTGCCCCCATGGCCTCGCCAATCAGAATAAGGCAGGGGCCTTCTCGCTCTGCTGAATTTGCAAACGCCACCAATTCACCCAGAGACAGGGCTGTAAACTGTTGATGTGGCAATGAAACTGATTCGGCCACAATCACGGGCATGGAAGCTGCACGGCCTGCATCCAGCAGCCCTTGTGCCCACACGGCGGCTTGTTTTAGCCCCATGTAAACCACCAATGAGTCTGCTCCGGGTACGCTTTCCGCCACCGCATGCGGTGTTTCGCCGTGCCCCACACTGGGGGTCAGCAAGGCCACGGAACGTGACACTCCCCGCAAGGTCAGGGAGGCTTGCAGTTCAGAAGCCGCTGCCAACGCTGTGGTGATGCCGGGCACCACTTCAAATGCAATGCCGGCTTCACGCAGGGCTGTCATTTCTTCGTCTGCACGGCCAAAGACCATGGGGTCGCCGCCTTTTAAACGAACCACCCGTGTGTATTTTTTTGCAGCGTCCACCAGCATTTTATTAATGAAGTGCTGGGCGGTGGATTGCTTGCCGCAACGTTTGCCCACGGCAATTTTTACCGCCTGCGGTGCCATGGCCAACAGTTCTTCGCTGACCAATGCATCGTGCAATATGCAGTCGGCCGTTTGAATGAAACGCATGCCCCGTAAGGTGATGAGATCGGCTGCGCCAGGCCCGGCCCCTATCAAAGCAACATGTTTCATTTCAAGCATCCTTTTTGTCATTGCGCCAGAGCGTACTTATTAGCTCAGCGCAACGATCATGCCAGCCGCTGCAGTTTGGTTTGTGGCGGTGTCAATCAGAATAAAACTGCCTGTGCCACGGCTTTGTGCGTACAAATCAGCCACCAGCGGTTGCGCAAGCACCACTTCAACGCGTGCGATGTCGTTCATGCGCACTGTTTCGGTGACCTCACCCTTGGACAGCGTGTGAATGTCCAGCACGTGGTCTACACGCTGAATTTTCGCCTGTACTGTGCGTGTGGTGTGTTTTAGCCAGTATTTGCGGGCGGGGTTCAGCGCATCGGCGTCCAGCCAGCAAATGTCAGCCGTTATTTTTTTCAGTGCCGTGGGTGCGTTGTCATCGTTGGCCAAAATGAATTGGTCGCCGCGGGAAACATCAATGTCGCGGTCTACTACCAAAGTGACACGCTGGCCGGCATGGGCCTGTTGCAATTCGGTGTCCAGCAGCAAAATGCGTGCAACGGTGGCGGTCTGGCCTGAGGGCAGTACTTTCACTTCATCGCCCACGCACACATGGCCGCTTTCCACTCGCCCCATGTAGCCACGGAAATCATTGGCTTTGTGGCCATCGTGGCGAGCCACCAATTGCACAGGGAAGCGGAAGTTCAAAACGTGTTTTTCTTCAGAGCGCTCTGCGCGGCTGGGCATGTTTTCCAGCAGGGTGAGCAAGGGCTGGCCGGTGTACCACGGTGTTTTTTCGCTTGGCACCACCACATTGTCACCCGCCAAG
>JBEIKS010000198.1:0-5019 GCA_040379625.1 Burkholderiaceae bacterium | reverse complement strand
GGTCGGTATTCCGGTGATCGCCAGCGGGGGCGTGGGTAACTTGCAGCATTTGGCCGATGGCGTCACGCAGGGCAAGGCAAGCGCCGTGTTGGCGGCCAGCATTTTCCACTACGGTGAATACACAGTCGGACAGGCAAAACAGCTGATGGCCAGCCAAGGCATACCGGTTCGGTTATGAGCAAAGACGTCGATTTAAGCGTGGGCTGGCTGGACGCGGTGGGTTTCGATGACAAAGGCCTGGTGACAGCCATTGCCCAAGACCATGAAACCAATCGGGTATTGATGGTGGCCTGGATGACACGGGAAGCCTTGTCTGAAACTGCCCAAACCGGTTTCGCCACCTATTTCTCACGTTCACGGGGCAAGTTGTGGCGCAAGGGTGAGGAATCCGGTCATCGCCAGAAAGTGCATTCATTGCGCCTGGACTGTGACGGTGACGTTATCGTGCTGATGGTGTCTCAAGAAGGTGGCATGGCCTGTCACACTGGGCGTGAAAGCTGTTTTTTTTATGAACTCCAGCATGAAGCGACCGAAAGCCCACATTGGGTAGCGGTAGACCCCGTGCTGAAAGACCCCTCTCTCATTTATAAGAAATCGTGATGTCGCAAAGCAATGGCGAAGATATTCTTCGCGAGTTGGCCAAAGTGCTTGATGGCCGAAAAGGAGGAGATCCCGATCTCTCTTACGTCTCACGCCTGTTCCACAAAGGGCAAGACGCAATCCTTAAAAAAGTGGGCGAAGAAGCCACCGAGCTGGTGATGGCCTCAAAAGACGGAGTCGCAGACAAAGTCATCGCAGAAACCGCTGATTTGTGGTTTCACTGCATGGTGCTGTTGTCTTTCCACGGCCTTGAGCCAGCCCATGTTTTGGCTGAGTTGCAGCGCAGGGTGGGGGTGTCAGGCCTTGAAGAAAAGGCAAGCCGAAAAGCCATTGCCCGTGAACAGGAAGAAAAAGGAAAAACCCTATGAGCGACAACTGTATTTTTTGCAAAATTGTGAAGGGCGAAATTCCTTCCCGCAAGGTGTATGAAGACGACGACATACTTGCTTTTCATGACATCAAGCCGGCTGCGCCTGTGCATTTCCTGATTATTCCGAAAATGCACATTGAGTCATTGGACACAGCCGATATGTCCCATCAACTGGTGTTGGGAAAAATGTTGGCCAAGGCGGGCGAACTCGCCAGAAGCCAAGGGCTCACAGATGGCTTTCGCACCATCGTTAATACGGGGCGCATCGGTTGTCAGGAGGTGTATCATTTACACATGCACATTCTGGGCGGTCCCAATCCATTGGGTTTGATGTTGGCGCACTGATCACGTGTATTTTTGAGCAAGTTGTAAGGAGTTAGTCATGGGTTCATTCAGTATTTGGCATTGGTTGATTGTTTTGGTCATCGTAATGCTTGTGTTTGGTACAAAGAAGCTGCGCAACATCGGCTCTGACCTCGGCGGTGCTGTAAAAGGCTTCAAAGAGGGCATGAAAGACGGCGGTGCGGAAGGTGCGGCCGCAGACCCCGCGGCGCAAAAGCTGTCTGATCCGCATGCAGATAAAACCATCGATGTGGTGGCCAAAGAGAAGTCATCGTCCTGATCGGGTTTTGTCATGTTTGATGTCGGTTTTTCTGAAATGATCGTGATCGGGATCGTCGCCCTTGTGGTGATCGGCCCCGAGCGTCTTCCCAAGGTGGCCAGAACAGTGGGTCACCTGATCGGTCGGGCACAACGCTACGTCAATGACGTCAAACGCGACATCGACCGCGAAGTTCAGATTGACGAGTTGCGCAAGCTACAGTCACAAATGCAGGACGCCGCACGAGAGATTGAAACCAGTGTTTCTACCTCTGTGGCAGAGGTCAAGCAGGAACTCGACAAAACAGAGGGCGAACTGACAGCGGTTGCCGACAGTTTAAACACTGGCGAAACCGCGGTGGCGGCTGAAACAGTGACTGGGCCTGTTGCATTGTCGGATACCACCCTTGTTTCCAGTAACAACGACTCCAAGCCTGCAACATCCGCTTCAGTTCCCAACCAACCAACGCAGGTTTAAACGCCGTATCCATGAGTCAAGCAGAAGAGAGTTTCATTTCCCACCTTGTTGAATTGCGCGACCGCTTGTTGCGGGCCGTGATTGCGGTGGGTATTGTGTTTGCGCTGCTGATGCTCTGGCCGGGTGCTGCCTATTTCTGGGATCTGCTGGCAACACCCCTGAGGGCTGCCTTGCCTGAAGGTACAAAGATGATTGCCACGGGTGTCATCACACCGTTCATGATCCCCATCAAGCTCACCGGCATGGTCGCCTTTGTCATTGCCTTGCCCTATATTTTGTTTCAGGTGTGGGCGTTTGTCGCGCCAGGCTTGTACCAGCACGAAAAACGTCTGGCCTTGCCTTTGGTGGTTTCAAGTACCTTGCTGTTTCTCATTGGCATTGCGTTTTGCCATTTCGTGGTGTTTGGCAGTGTTTTCAAGTTCATTTCAGACTTCGCGCCTGCCAGCATTACACCCGCACCTGACATTGAGGCCTACCTGAGCTTTGTGCTGACCATGTTTGTGGCTTTTGGCGTCACCTTTGAGGTGCCCATTGTGGTGGTGGTACTGGTGTATTTTGGTCTGGTGACGACAGAAAAGCTTGTTGAGATTCGGGGCTATGTCATTGTTGTTGCGTTTATCATCGCTGCAGTGGTGACGCCGCCCGATGTGCTGTCGCAATTGTTCCTGGCCATTCCACTGTGCGTGCTCTATGAGCTTGGTATTTTGGTGTCCAAAGCAGTGGGCAAGCGGGAACAGCACCTCGTTGAATGACTGCCCAAGTCAGCAAGCTTGCTGACGTTTACCCAAACTCGCGGAAAGCCCCGTCCTTCAGGGCGGGGATGGATAGCGCTGGCGACGTAGTCGGCAGAACATGACTGGATGTGGCTTTGCGTTAAGGAACTGGATACAATACCAGTATGCAGCGACTCCAAGCCTTTAAGTTCGAACTGATGCCCAATGGCGAGCAGCAGCGCCAGATGCGCCGCTTTGCCGGGGCCTGCCGCTTCGTGTTCAACAAGGCACTGGCCTTGCAGCAAGATAGGCACAAAGCGGGAGAAAAGAAGCTGGGCTATGCCGCTCTGTGCAAATCGTTGACCGATTGGAAATCAGAGGCTCAGACGCTTTGGCTCACAGAGACCCCTAGCCAGCCTCTGCAACAGGCGATCAAGAATCTGGAACGCGCCTTCAAAAACTTCTTCGAGAAGCGTGCCGATTTTCCTCGTTTCAAGAAAAAAGGTCTATCCGACAGCTTCCGCTACCCGCAAGGCTTCAAACTCGACCAGCCCAACAATCGCATTTTCCTGCCAAAACTTGGCTGGCTGCGATATCGCAACAGCCGGGACGTATTGGGCGAAGTCAAGAATGTCACAGTCAGCCAATCACGTGGCAAGTGGTTTGTGTCAATCCAAACGGAGCTAGAAGTCGAGAAGCCAATGCCCAACGGCGGCGCAGTCGGTATCGACCTGGGTATCGCCCGCTTTGCTACGCTTAGCGACGGAAGTTATCTTCAGCCACTCAACAGCTTTAAGCAACACCAGCAACGATTGGCTCGCTATCAGCGAGCCATGAGCCGCAAAGTCAAGTTCAGCAAGAACTGGACGAAGGCGAAAGCCCGCGTCCAGCGTATCCACAATCGCATCGCCAACGCCCGCAAAGACTTTCTGCACAAGGCCTCAACAACGATCAGCCAAAACCACGCGATGGTCGTCATTGAAGATTTGCAGGTTCGGAATATGTCCAAGTCGGCTAGGGGCACTAGCGATCAACCCGGCAAGAAGGTCAAACAGAAGTCTGGTCTGAACCGATCCATTCTCGATCAGGGATGGGGTGAGTTCAGACGGCAACTGGAATATAAAACGCAGTGGCGAGGCGGTTTCGTCATTGCCGTACCACCCCAGTACACCAGCCAAGAATGTCCTTGTTGTGGAAACGTGTCGAAAGACAACCGGCAAACACAGGCGCAGTTTGCCTGTGTCGAGTGCGGTTTCGAGGAAAATGCCGATCTGGTCGGCGCGATCAATATTCTAGCGCGAGGGCATCGCGTCTTAGCCTGTGGAGAGACGGTGCAGTTGGTCCGATCCGTGAAGCAGGAACCCACCGAAGCGACTTTGGCGATTGCCGCTTAAAGCGCAGTAGGAATCCCCGTCCTTCCCGCGAATGCGGCGAGGCGAACAGCCGAGAGGGCGGGGAGGATGTCAACGCTTATACCGAAAAAAGCTTACTCTTCCTCTTCGCGTCCGCGCACCATTTTCGGGGGTGTTGGGCGGCGTCCGATTTTAACGTCTGCAGTCACTTCCTTACCGTTTCGCAACACCAGCAGCTTGCTGGTTTGTTCCGGCTGCAATTGCGCAATCATGTTGAGCATTTCCGTGGTGTCGCGCACCGGCGCATCGCCGACTTTCAATAAAATATCACCGACCTTGATGCCCGCTTTGTCTGCCGGTCCACCCCGCATGACACCCGAAATAATGGTGCCTTCCTGCTTAGGTAGCTTAAAGGCCTCAGCAAGCTCCGGTGTGATGTCTTGGGGTTCCACGCCGATGTAGCCTCGCACCACGGCGCCCGTGGTGATGATGGCATCCATGACCTGTCTGGCTGTGTTGGAGGGAATGGCAAAGCCAATGCCCAAAGAGCCGCCGCTACGGGAATAAATGGCCGTGTTGATGCCCAGTAAATTGCCTTGGGCATCCACCAGCGCCCCCCCGGAGTTGCCTGGGTTGATAGCGGCGTCTGTCTGAATGAAATTCTCGAAGGTGTTGATGCCGAGATGGCTGCGCCCCAAGGCACTGATAATGCCCATGGTGACTGTTTGGCCAACGCCGAAAGGGTTGCCGATGGCCAGCACCATGTCGCCCACCTGTGCCTGGTTTACATGCCCAAAAACGATGGAGGGTGGGTCTTTGATGTCTATTTTCAGTACTGCAATGTCGGTTTCAGGGTCGCTGCCCACCACTCTGGCGATCGCTTTGCGTCCGTCGGCCAGCGCCACT
>JBEIKS010000197.1:0-5031 GCA_040379625.1 Burkholderiaceae bacterium | reverse complement strand
TCCCCGTTCTGTTGTCAGAAACAGTCGACCACCTCGCGTTGTGGGTCGACGGTATCTATCTTGATGCAACCTTTGGTCGCGGAGGGCACAGCCGGGCATTGCTCGGACGTTTGGGTGCTTCTGGCCGCTTGTATGCCCTTGATCGCGATCCCCAAGCTGTTACAGCCATGCAAAACATTGAAGACCCAAGATTTTTCGGGGTTCGCGGCGCGTTTGCCGACATGGCTCAATTGCTCGGTGCTGTTGAGGTCGGGCAGGTGGATGGCGTCATGATGGATGTCGGTGTTTCTTCTCCCCAAATAGATCAGGCTGAACGAGGTTTCAGTTTTAGAAATGATGGTCCGCTGGATATGCGGATGGACCCGCAGGCTGGAGAGTCTGCGGCGGATTTTATTGCGCGTGCAACGGTGCGCGAGCTTGCAGAGGTCATTAAAAATTATGGGGAAGAACGGTTTGCTTTTCAGATTGCAACAGCGATTGTTGCTGGCCGCGAGAACGGGCCAATCAATACAACACGCCAACTTGCCGCGCTCGTGGCTACAGCGGTCAGGACGCGCGAGCCAGGTCAGGACCCCGCGACGCGCACCTTTCAGGCTTTACGGATTCACGTCAACCAGGAGCTTGCGCAGCTCGAGCAGGGTTTAGCAGCAGCCTTTGGTTTGTTGAAGTCGGGTGGTCGCCTTGCTGTCATTTCATTCCATTCTCTTGAAGACCGCATTGTGAAGCAGTTTATTGACCGCAAGGCCAGCCCGAGCGCATACGAGGATCCACGGTTGCGCCGCCTGCCTGTTCAGGGTGCTGCACCCACCCTGCGAAAAATTGCACGTGTTCGTCCCGGTGCCGCTGAATTGGCGGTCAATCCCAGAGCCCGATCCGCGACCCTGCGCATTGCAGAGAAAGTGTAGGCGGACGTGGGTAGAGTAAATTTGATCATGGTGGTTGCAATTGTTATTTGTGCGTTGGCATTGGTTACAACCCAACACCGCGCACGTGGTCTGTTTGTAGCCTTGGAGCGGGAAAATCAGTTGGAGCGTCAGTTGGAAAACGACTGGACTCAATTACAGGCCGAGCAGGTGTCCTTGAGTAAGGGTTCGCGGGTTGAAGAAATTGCCCGCACCCAACTGAAGTTGCGCACGCCGGAAGGTCAAAAAACCAGATATTTGTCGATGAGCACGTTGGCTGCCCAAGAAGGTAAGGAGGCTGCCAAGTGAGCCGTTCCATACGTTTTTCCGATTCAGAGTTGTTGCGTCTGAGCTTGCCTGCCTGGCGTTCCCGGTTGATGTTGCTGATTTTGTTTGCCGGCTTTACCGGGTTGGCTGTGCGCGCGTTATACCTGCAGGTTTTGAGTACCGACTTTTTGCAGGGTCAGGGCCGCATTCGCATGGAAAGAACGCTGACCCTGCCGGCCAGCCGTGGTCGAATCATGGACCGCAATGGTGTGGTGGTGGCCTCCAGTTTGCCTGCCCGTGCGGTCTGGTTCGACAGCCGTGAGTTCAATCCCACGGCTGAGCAGGTCAAGCTTCTGGCCGGCCTGCTGTCTATGGATGCGGTCGCGCTGCAGGAAAAAATTCGCAAGGAAACAAAAACGTTTGTCTACATCAAGCGCCAGGTGCCTGTGGATGTGACAGAGCAAGTGGTTGCCTTGCGCTTGCCGGGCTTGGGCACCTTGCCTGAGTACCGCAGGCAATATCCAGAGGGTAGTGGTATTGCCCATGTGGTGGGTTTTACAAACGTTGAGGACGTTGGTCAGGAAGGCATTGAGTTGGCTTACCAGCAGCAGTTGTCTGGAACTGCCGGCGAGCGCAATGTGGTGCGCGACCGTCTGGGTCGAATTGTGGAAGATCTGCGCGAAGTCCGTCCCCCGATCAATGGCCATGACCTGAACCTTTCCATCGATCTGAAAATCCAGTACCTGGCGAACCTGCATTTGCGAAATGCCATTGAGCAGCACCGTGCAAAAGCCGGCGGTGTTGTTGTTCTGGATGCAAAAACCGGCGAGGTGCTGGCCTTGTCGAATTTTCCCACTTACGACCCCAACGACCGTGGTCGTTTGACCGGTGCGCAGTTGCGCAACCGTGTGCTGACCGATACCTTCGAGCCTGGCTCCACCATGAAGCCTTTTAGCGTCGCTCTGGCGTTGGAAACAGGCTTGGTTAAGCCTTCGACGGTTATTCAGACCGCGCCTGGCCGTCTTACCATTGGAAGTGCAACCATTTCCGATGCGCATCCTCACGGTGCCCTGACCGTTGAAGAGGTTATTCAAAAATCCAGTAACGTCGGAACGACAAAAATCGCTTTGCGCCTGGAGCCTCAGGAAATGTGGTCCATGTTCACTGAAGTGGGCTTGGGTCAGGCGCCAAATCTGGGATTTCCGGGGGCGGTTGCGGGCCGTGTCCGGCCCTGGAAAACCTGGAAACCCATTGAGCAGGCCACCATGTCCTACGGTCACGGAATGTCGGTTTCCCTTATACAACTGGCGCGTGCATACACGGTTTTCACCAACGACGGTCAGGTCTTGCCAGCCTCCTTTATGAAGCTGGACAAGCCACCCAAGGGCACGCAGGTCTTTACTTCCGAGACTTCCGCCATCATGCGCAAAATGCTTGAAATGGCTGCTGCGCCGGGTGGTACTGCGCCGAAAGCTCAGGTTGTGGGCTACCGTGTGGCGGGCAAAACCGGCACGGCACACAAGCAGGAAGGTGGGCGTTACGTTAATAAGTATGTGTCCTCTTTTGTAGGTTTTGCACCTGTTTCAAATCCGCGTTTGTTGGTAGCGGTCATGCTTGATGAGCCGGGCGCGGGCAGCCACTATGGCGGTGAAGTCGCAGCTCCTGTGTTCTCCAACATCGTGCTTTCTTCCTTGCGTTATTTGCAGGTCAAGCCTGATGCACCTTTCAAACAGATCGTGATGGTACCGCCCGTGGTGGAGGACAGTCTGTGATTCAACGCACACTGCGCCTACCTGATTTGCTGCTTGAGTTGCAAGGGCGGGTATTTTTGCCGCCCGAAGCAAGCTGCGTATCTGACACCCGTCAGTTAAAGGCTGGAGATGTGTTTTTTGCATGGGCGGGTGAGCGGTTTGATCCGAGAAAGAATATTCAAACGCTGTCTGTTGCATCGCCATCGCTTGTGTTTGTAGATTCAAATGAGTTGCCTGCCGACTTTGCGGTGTCTGCTGAGACTCTGGCTTGCCCGGTGTATCTGGTCGAAGATTTAAAATCGAACGCCGGGCAAATTGCAGCGCAGTTGTTGGGTAACCAGCAAGCGGCGTTGCCATTAATTGCAGTGACAGGAACCAACGGCAAAACCTCCGTTACCCGCTGGGTTGCACAATGTCTGAATGCCTTGCATCAGCGTTGCGCAGTGGTGGGTACCTTGGGTGCCGGGTTTGTTGATGAAGTGGCGGAAGCCACTGGACTGACAACACCGGATGCCGTCACTTTGCAGGCCGTACTGGCAAAATTGCGGGCCGCGGGCGCGGCTGGTGTCGCCTTGGAGGCGTCTTCCATCGGATTAGAGCAGGGGCGTTTGAATGGTTGCCTGTTTTCAACGGTGGCATTTACAAACTTTTCCCGCGACCATCTTGACTACCATGCTGACATGCAAGCCTATGAAGAGGCGAAAATGCTGTTGGCCAAGTGGCCAGACGTGCAATCCGTTGTTGCCAACATGGATGACCCGCATGCTGCTCGCTTCATGGCATTGGCCGTGGAGCGTGGTGCCTCGCCTGTTCAGGTGGGCAGTGACGCAACCGTATTTTGCGAAGATTTCAAAGGGCTCAGGCTTGTTGTCACCGGTGTTCATTGCAAGGCAGGTCTTGATGTGACCTTTGTTTTAGATGGGCAAACGCGGACTGTAAACGTTCCGGTCATCGGGCAATTCAATGTAGAGAACATTGCTGTTGTGGCGGGTATTTTGCTGGCCCAAGGCCACGAATTAAGCGCAATCGTCAGCGCCATGGCATGTATTACCTCACCTCCAGGACGGATGACTCCGGTGGCAATGGCAAATGGCCCCTTGTTGGTGGTTGATTATGCACACACACCTGACGCATTGGAAAAAGTACTCAATGCATTGCGTCCGCTGGCTGTTTCACGTCAGGGTGCATTGACCTGTGTATTTGGATGTGGCGGCGACCGCGATCCGGGCAAGCGTCCCTTGATGGCATCAATTGCACAGCGTTTGGCCGATAAAGTATTCGCAACGTCCGACAACCCCAGAAACGAAAATGCACAGGCCATTCTTGCCGATGTCTGTAAGGGGTTTTCAGAACCTTCGCTGGCCAAGGTCACTGTTGAAGCTGACCGGGAACGTGCAATCGCCTTGTCGGTTTCCGCTGCATGCGCTGGCGATGTTGTTTTGCTGGCTGGAAAAGGACACGAAACCGGACAAATTGTGGGTGATCAGGTATTGCCGTTTTCTGATTTGGAACATGCCGGCAGGGCGTTGAGCCGCTGGCATTCGGATTTGGCGGGTCAGGCATGAGCACACCCTTGAAAAAGTCGATGCTTGACTGGCCTTTGCAGCAGGCTGTTGCTGCGTTGGGTTGCGCTGCTGATGTTCAGATTCGTGGTGAACTGAGGGGAAATATTCAAAGCGTTGTCACTGACAGCCGCATGGTGGGGCCGGGCGATGTATTTGTCGCATTGCGTGGAGATCGCTTTGATGCGCATGACTTCGTTGCGCAGGTGGTGGCGCAAGGCGCCATTGCGGTGGTGGTGGACCGCCCTGTAGATGCGGATTGCGTGCAGTTGATTGTTAACGACACCCGGGCAGCGCTGGGTTTGCTGGCTTCGGCCTGGCGCCAACAGTTTGACATCCCGGTGATTGCTGTCACCGGCAGCAATGGCAAAACGACCACCAAGGAAATGATAGCCAGTATTTTGCGTGCGCAGTGTGGCGCCGCTGCTGTGCTGGCCACCCGAGGCAACCTCAACAACGACGTGGGTGTTCCCCACACCTTGTTTGAACTCAATTCTGCGCACCAGATGGCGGTTGTTGAAATGGGTATGAACCACCGTGGTGAAATTG
>JBEIKS010000196.1:0-5036 GCA_040379625.1 Burkholderiaceae bacterium | reverse complement strand
ATTCCACGCCAAACCTGCCACTCATTCCATGGCAAAACAGCCACCTTTGAGTACCGTCGCGCGGTAAAGTCTGAATTAACTACTACCTCATCTTTTTCGTCAACTGCATAAGCCATGCGGAACGTCCCGAGACGTGCTCAGGGTTGTCCCGCCTGGACTGGTCCGTGTGTGTTGCCCGCATTCAGTCGTCCCGAACCGTCATTCGTGAAAGGTGCAGGAATAGATTTGGGTTTTCGCCTTCGGAATCGTTCCGCTGAACAAACACCTTCGGCAGTCCCTGACCCTGTTGTTCGAACAAGAGCGGAGACGGTTTCGTTTCTCATGCGAAATGAGCTGCGTCATCACGACCGAACGATGTGCCTTCGTCGTCACGGGTTTCTTTGCCTGTTAGATAAGGGGCGGAGCCTATATTAAGATTTATTTTTTTCAGAATCGCCTGACGCTGCAACCGATACTCATCATCATTCACGGTATTTGGTTTATTTGTTTTCTTCAAATGAACATAAAACTCAAGGCCATGTGTTTGGGATATTTCCAATATCTCAAGGTCAATCAGACCAAGCTGCCTGCAATCACGCAGTAACAGCTCTAGTGTTTCGGGGAACATAACCGTGCAATGCGCATTTTTATAATCAGATTCTTTCTTTAATCTTTCTAAATAAGACTGATATGCGGTTTTCAGGTCACCTCTCAGAATGAAAGACTCAAGATTGCCACTGGAAAAATCACAGCCCACAGTCGGCTTGCCGTCAGTCATATATACCGCACGATTCAATTGCACATCAAAAATCGTTTCTGGACTTGGCTGACTATAGTTTGAATGAAACGCCTGCAGCCAATCGGCCAAGCGGGTTGGCACGCGAAAATGGTCGAAACAAGCACGGCAGTCAGGCACGGCCATACTTAAAACACCCCCGTCTTTCAGAGAACTACTACATCCTTGTAGAAATTTTATCGGATTTGGCAAATGTTCGAAGTTATGTGATGAAACGATATGCGAAACACTCCCCGCTAAACCCCTTGCCGAAACCAATTCCCCAATACTCGAAGCGTCACCAACGAGATCGACATCTTCAATTTTTGCCACCCACTGGTTAAATAAATTGTGATCGCTTTTCGCAAGTTCCCGTAATTTTGGTTTATCTTTCACCATTTCCCGTAATCTTGGGGTATCGAAAACATCAAGCACCAAGACATTTGAACCTGAGGATTTTGGCAAAAGCGGCCGAAAGTAGGGTCCAACTTCTATGCCTAGCTGTTTTTTGTCGACAAATTTAAGTATTTCATCGTTTCGGTTCATCAGCATCTCCTATGTCTCGTCCGATACTCTCTTGGATTTACGTTTCGCAGAAACAAACAGCACAAACCAAACCCTCAGTCCCGGTGGGTTGTGGTGAGTCTGATGAGCCAGTCTGCAATAAGCGCATTTACTCCCGTACATCTTTTTGAGCAGGGCGTTTTCAGCTTCCAGCGCTTTTTGCAGAGGGGATTACCCTGCGGTCAGGCCAGATGCTGCTGACAAACGATTCCCCAAATTTTTGGGAAACAAAGTCGTAGACTGGTTTGTAGTGCTTATAAATTGCTTCAAGCAACTCGGTGTTGATTTCGTTATCTGTTTTTGAGACGTTTGTCAGGTGTTTGAAGTCGGGTTGAAAAAAAGGAATCTCTAGAAATTCGCACAGGTCTTTAATCGATGTCTCTGTAAATAGAGTTTCGTAAAATCCATAAAAAATTTCGGAAGCATCAAAAACTGCTTCGAGGTTTTGAATGGTTTTGTCATAACGTGTTCTGATCTCATAGTCACTGCTTTTGTAGCTATTTGCGATGAGTTCTTCTTCTTGTGCTTTGGTGGGTGGGTTTGGGTGTGCCCTTCGAAGCGTCATTCTGGCTGCGGAAACACACCGCTCTACGGGGTCGCGCATCAAGAAAACAACTTTGGGTGTCAGCTCTCTCGCCCGAAGCTTATTTTTGATTAGCCTGAGTGCCTGAACAGGCAGGCCGGAATACACGGGCGTGATGTCCCCCGTCAGTTTTGTCGTCTGCGATTTGTTCGTCAACGCTTCGAAATAGTCAAAATAGTTGTTGGTATTCGCAAGAAAACTCAGGCGTTTAAAAATGTGCTTGTTATCGGCCTGTCTGAGAGTATTTTGATTTAGATGCTGAACCGCCTGCTCCACGGTATCGGTTAAATAGCCACTGCATTCCGGTATGAATAGCGCATCAAAGATGTGATACTCCTTCTTGAAACCCATATCGGTATTGGGGTGTCCATCCAGGTATTCATACAGCCAGGTGGTTCCTGCTTTTTGTGCACCCACACCCAATAAAAATTTTTTTTTCTCTTGCTCGCTCTTCTTTCCCTTTATGGTGTTGCCCTGTGCATAAAAATGCGGATTATCCAGTCCAGGTTTTCCATAACGAAGGGGCTCATGTTGTAGCGTCAGAACCTCACCGCCTGCAGCGGATAAAACAGCGTGCCCTGCAGCAATGTCCCATTCCATGGTGCGGCCCAAGCGAGGGTAGAGGTCGGCCTGTCCTTTTGCAATCAGGCAAAGCTTCAGGGAAGATCCAGCGGTTTTTTGGTCGACCACCTTTCTACCGTTCAGGAATTTGACCAAAGCGGCTTCATCTCCGTGTGATCGGCTGGAAACCACGGTCAAACCCTTTTTTGGCGGTTTGCGGGCTGAAATTGGGGTGCTTGCACCTGCACACATGAGCCATGCACCTTCCCCCACAACACCGCCATACAGTTCATCCAGCGCCGGTGCCAATACCAAGCCCAATACGGGCTTTCCATCTTCAATCAAGGCGATATTCACAGTGAATTCGCCGTTTTTCTGAATGAACTCTTTGGTACCGTCCAATGGGTCGACCAGCCAGAAATACTTGCCGATGGCGGGTATCTGGCCCGCATTGGCGGCCTCTTCTGCGATCACGGGAATATGGGGTGTTAGGGCTTTAAGGCCCTCCAAAATGATGTTCTCTGCGGCCAAGTCAGCCGCCGTGACCGGCGACTCGTCTTTTTTTTGACTAACTTGATGCTCCCCTGTGTAGATAGTCATGATGCAACGCCCCGCTGTCTGAATTAGCTTGATGAGCTCGGGCATGACTTTGGCATGTTCAAGGGCGGCAAAATCGCTCATTGGAGATCTACGCATTGATAATCAAAGATGGTAACTGGGTTTTATAACTAATGTCGTCCAGCGTCATGCTGCCTCAGCCTAAAAAATGCAACGCCAGTTTTTTATTTTTAAAGTCGCTAACAGACTTTGAAAGCAGTTTTGCCAGCGTTGCACTGTCTGTCACCGGTTTGCCTTCTTTCATCAGGGCCCTGTTCAAAGCCCCCAACTGATTGCCCACATACAGCGGCCATTCGTTCTTGGGCAAACCTTTCAAGTATGCGCTCAGCAATGCCCAGTCAATTTCAGACATGCCACAGGCCCCGCCGGTTGTTGGAGAGGCTGCGAACTGATAGGGCGCGCCTTCAGCGGCGGCGTTTGCAAGGCCTTGATTCACCGATCGGGCCAGTGCTTGGCCTGCTTCGCTAACCATTTGGTTGGTGGACAACCAGCCCCCATGAATAAGCATCGAGGTCATGAACACCAGTGGTTTTAACTGGGCCTGCTTGCCCAGGCGTTTTTGCAACTCGCCCAGCGTGATGCCCTGCGGTTCGCCCGCAACAGCATCCAACACAGCGCTGTAGGTGTCAAAGTTGCCTTCGGCCACAAAGCCGCCTGTGCGGGTTTCGTAGTGGCGGTCCTTTTTTGGGCGCTCTGCCTGTGGGTTGGCGGAAACGCGCAATTGCTCAAGTGCTTCTTTTTCTTGTTTCAACCAAGGTTTTTTCTGACCTTTGACATACAGGTCGCGGCGAAAAGATTGGTAGGTTACGTAGTCGCGCAATTGTTCGCGAAGGGCGGGTGATTGCTGGTCGCCCAACAGCTTGACAACACCCGTTGGCAGCAATGTGTCAAAGGCATCTGCCAGTGTGGCGCTGCCCAGATAATTTAATTTAACCGCTGACATCCGGTCCATCATCTCGGTGACAAACACCGGCTTCCAATCTTGATTGTTATATTCCTGGACCAAGTAATGTGGGTTCTGATTGCTGATCTGCTGCAAACGCGCGGTTAAGGAAGGCTGCGCTGGGAACAGCCCGGCCTTGTTTTCTTGAAGTTGTGCCATGCAGGCTTGCGCGGCTTTCATCGCGACTGCACCTGGCTTTGACCGTTGTTCAAGCAAAATCAGATGTTGGAATGGAATAGCGCCCAACCACCCTGGGAGGGTGTTGTAACTGTTGTAAAACAGTCCCCCGGGTTTAAGTACCTGACCTATGAGGTGGAACAGGGCCGTCTGCACCTCAGGCGCTACCCAGGTGCTGATGCCATGGCAGACAGCAAAGTCGAATTCACCTAACTGGGCGGGGTTGGCGGCCAGTTCGATAAAATCGCCCTCAATGAAGGTGACATTGCTCAAACCACAGGCCTGCGCAAGATGGCGGGCATGTGCAATATGCTCTGGAAGAAAATCGATGCCTACAAACTCGCTGTCCGGGTGGGCTGCCGCCGCAAGAATCAGATTCAAACCTTGCCCGCAACCAGCGTCCAGATACCTGAAACCCTCTTTTGGGCTTATGTGCCCTTGGATCAGTGCTGCCCAGTACAAGCGCAGCGGCATGGTTTCCGGATAAAAACCATAGGTGTAGCCGCTTTCTGCGAAATAACCGTGGTTCCAGCGCATGTTCAAATCCTTAGGCGAATGTGTTTAATTGGCTGGCCAAATGATACTGCAGAACCCTTGATTGCAATGTTATTCTCTCGCTCACACCCGTTAAATGGCTTTTTCCGGCGCAAATGAACACTGCTCAAATTACCCGATATCTGAGAATTCAGAACGACAAAAGCCGTCTGCAATTTGTAATTTGTAGTGAGGATGATGCGCTGAGCGCCGCGCTTGCTGCCCGCCTGCTGCAAGCATCCGGTTCAATTCTAGAAGACGCTTTCCATGGCGCAGCCGATGCCGCTGTGATCGTCGTAGGT
>JBEIKS010000195.1:0-5038 GCA_040379625.1 Burkholderiaceae bacterium | reverse complement strand
GATGGTGCGCGAAAGCCTTCGTTGTAAGAGCCATACAGGTTTTGTGAGGCGTTCAGTGCGTAGGTAAACCCCAATTTCGGGCTGACTTTTGAGAACTCCGGGCTGGCAGAGGGCGCCAATGCATAAGCGCCCCCATTGGCGGTGACGTTGCTCGCCATGTTGTTGTTCATGTCGTAGCTGAGTTTGTCGTAGCGCAAGCCGGCGGTGAGCCGCAGTGCCTGTGTCGGTGAAATTTCCCCGTGCAGGTAGGGTGATACGCTTTTAAAGACCACGTTGTAATCAAAAATACGCTGGGCGTTTCTCGGGTTTGAAAACACCCTTTCTACGCCCGCGCCTGTGGTGCTCACCGCAACACTGTCTTCTTGCCGCCCGCCTGGGCTGCGTTCCAAATCAAGCCCGGCAATCAGGCGTGCGTTCATGACGGATGGAAAGTCAGTGCGCCATTTGGTCAGCAAACCATAAGACTTGTTTTCTGTGTGGCTGATGGTCGGGTCGCTGGACAGGGTGAACGATGCGAACAGGTCCATGCTGTTGTCGCGCAGGTAGGGCGTGATGCTCAGCAGGCTGTTGCCGAAGGTTTGTTCATAATTGCTGGAAATTCTCAGGGCTTCCACCTTGCGAAACGCAATGCCGAAATAGTTTTTTGTCGGATTGTTGCGAAAGTCGTTTTCAGAGAGGTTAGAACCCGCGCCTGTTTCCTGGTCTATTTTTGTGTAATTCAGTATGGTTTTTAGCAGCGCGCCGTTGTTCAGTTCGTTGTCCCAGCGCAGGCTCAGGCTTTGTCTGTCGTAGGCAGAGCGGTCTCGCCAACCGTCAGTGTGGGTTAAATTTACATCGGCGCGAAACGCCCCGTTGTTACCCAGCCCTGTGTTGGCACTGCCCAGTATGCGCTTCCAGCCGTAGCTGCCCAGTTCCATGTTCAGCGAGCCTCCGGCCTTGGATTCTGGTGCCCGTGTCAGCACATTCACAATGCCCCCAATGGCGTCTGACCCGTACAGGGCTGAACCCAGTCCGCGCACCACTTCCACGCCGCCAGCCTGTGGCAAGTTGGTTTCATAGAGCGCGTTGTGGTTAAAAAATCCTGTGGCCCGTATTGGAATGCCATCTTCTAGAAACAGATAAACAGGGCTGGTGTTGAACGGTTGCCTGATGGCGGTGGTATGACCTTCGCCATTGGTGGAAGCCAGCGCCACGCCAGGAATTTGTCTGAGCAATTCCTGTGGGTGGGCAGGGGCCACGGCTTCAATGGCTGCGCGTTTAACGATGCCCACTGAGGCGGGTGCATCTTTGAGTTTGGTGCCTTCTCGGGTGCCGGTGACAGTGACATCTTCAAGAAATGTGGTGTTTCCAGTGTCTTCGCCGGTGTTTTCCGCACGTGCGGTGGTCAGCCATGTAGAAAGCGCCAATGAAATAGAGACAGCCAGCGACAAGCGCTCGCAGCTGAATTTGTGCGTCATGTTGTTACGTCCTGAATTTAATTTAAAAGTGGGTTTTTTTAATTCAGACGTACAAAGGGGGCGCGTGGGGGTGCGGTTTGGGCAGGCGCTGAACGCAGGCCTGTTCGGATTGTGCTGTAGCCCTTGCGTGGCTTAGCGGCTCAGATTGAGCGCGCCATGTGCCGCCGTTTTCTGGCAGCGTGGGGTCCATGGCGATCAGGCAAGCGGCGCAGTGCTTGTGGGCGGACGCGCTGTTGCTTGAGTCCGAGGTTTGATCTGGCGTGGTTTGTGAGCCGTGCGAGATGCAGATGTCTTGCAGTATGAGTTGGGTTAAACCTTGCATGCGCAAAGGGTCTTTGGCATTGCCCAGACCCGCCGATTTCCAAATGCCCAACACAGAAGCCAGCAGCAGGCAGCAAACCACCCACCAGATGAACACTGGTTGCGATTTTGCTTTTAAAGCCATTGGACTGAGCTGAGCGGTTTGCATGGCACATATTCTAACCTGTGTTTTGTAACTCAGTAGTATCATCAAGCCATGAAGCACAGAAGTGCTCGCCCCGTCAGCAAAAAATGCATGAGGAGACAATTTTGAAAACCATCCGTTATGGCTGTGGGCTTCTGCTTTCCGCCGCTTTGTTGGTGGGCTGCGGCTCTGAAGGTTCTGGCCCTACCGCCATTTCTGGACCATCCTCCACCGTTTCTGCCGCGCAGGTCTCGCCTTCGGATTTTCCAGGGTCTGCCAACACAACGCCTGCTCAGCCTGCCAGCGGTAGCCGCCCTGGCGAAATTTATGACGTTTATGTAACGGGTGCACTGGGCGAAAAAGTCGCCTTTACCGTGTTTGAACCCACCACGCTGACAGCAGGGCAAAGCTACCCCTTGGTGCTGCACAGCCACGGATTCAGTGGCAGTCGAGTCACCGGAACCGGGCAAGGTAACCCCGCTTCGCCGGGAGATGTGGATGCCTTGCTGGCAGCCGGCTACGGTGTGATCAGTATTGATGAACGCGGGCATGGCGAATCCACGGGCACCATCCGGGTGATGGACCCAGACTTTGAAGGTGTGAACCTGATTCGCATTCTTAATTGGGCTGAAACCCACTTGCCTTGGCTAAAGTACGGCACAGGCGCCAACGGACAACCAAACAATTTGGTGCTCGGGGCCATTGGCGGTTCTTACGGTGGCATGTACCAATATGTTATTCAGAACATTGATCCGAAGCAGCGTCTGGATGCCTTGTCTGCGCAAATCGCCCCGAATGACCTCACCTATTCATTGTTTCCCAACGGCGTCATAAAAACCGAATGGGATCTGGCCTTGTTCGCTTTGGGCAACACCGCTGGTTCTCAGGGCGGAACGGCTGCAAACTTCGACCCCTTTGTGACCAAGTTTTTTCAAGATGGTTTTTCTTCAAATTCAGTAAACAAAGTAGGGCGCGACTTCTTCTACTACCACAGCAATGCCTATTTCTGTAATGGCGTTTCGGTTGCAACCAATGGGGGTGCAAACACCAAACCAGCGTTCGCCCCAACCAACAGCCCGAAAGTCAATGTCATGCTGTTTCAAGGCATGAGGGATACCCTTTTTAACTTTACCGAGGCGGTGCGAAATTACCGATGTTTCAAGGCCAAAGGGGGCGATGTGCGCCTGTTTGGCTACCAATCCGGGCACAACACGATTTTTGCGCCCACCATTGACGACCCGGGCTTGGTGTTTCAGCCAGGCGGCGCCCAAGCCATTCTGGACAGCAATTGCGGCAACATCAATGTCAACGATGCCACCGTTAAGTTTTTCAATCTGCACTTGAAAGGCATTGCCAACGCCGATGCAGGCCTGCCAAAAAATGTGTGCTTGTCGCTGGCCTCGGGCGATGCGGTGTTGCTTGATGACGTGCCTGACACCAATCGCGCAGATACCTCGGGTAAAACAGTCATCAGTCAGGCTTTTTCAGGCGTGACAATTCCAGTCGTTCCCAACACCACGCCTTTGAGTGGTGGGCCCTACGTTGTGGACATGGGTTACACGGCTCCGGCCGGAGGCGCCATCATGGGCGGCATTGGTCGCTTGACGGTTAAGATTTCCAATGCCCGAGGTGGTTTTGGCGACCCCATTCTGTTTTTTGGGGTGGGGCACCAACGCGCTGGCGGTTTGCCGGTATGGGATCTGATTGACAACCAGATCTTGCCAATTCGCGGCGTAGGCACCTTCACCCATGAACTGGTGGGTGTGGCCGAGCGTTTGGCACCCGGAGACAAATTGGCGCTGCTGATCTACGGCGGCAACCGGCAGTATCTGGTGAACGGTTCATTGAGTGTTCCCGCACCATTTATTGGTTTGGTGCAGGTGGATGGTACGGTCACTTTGCCTATACTGGGCAATTTGCCTAATATTGCAACCCTTCCTTGAAGTGAACCGTAAAAACGCAGGCTATGTTGAAAGACGCTGAACAAACCAATACCGTGGGCCCATTGAAGGGGCTGAAAGTTCTGGAATTGGGGCAATTGATCGCAGGCCCTTTTGCCGCAAAAACATTGGGCGACATGGGCGCAGACATCATTAAGGTGGAGACGCCCGGCGAGGGCGACCCCCTGCGAAAATGGCGCATGCTGCATGAAGGTACTTCGGTGTGGTGGGAGGTGCAGTCGCGCAATAAAAAGTCTGTTGCCATTGACCTGCGCGAACAGGAAGGTCGTGACTTGGTCGCCCTGCTGGCCAGGCAAGCCGATGTTCTGATCGAGAATTTCAGGCCGGGTGCCATGGAAAAATGGGGGCTGTCTTATGAAACTTTGTCTGCCGCAAACCCCGGTCTCATCATGTGCCGCATTTCCGGTTTCGGGCAAACCGGCCCTTACAAAGATACGCCCGGTTTCGGCGTGGTGGGCGAAGCCATGGGCGGCTTGCGTTACCTGACAGCAGAACCTGGGCGGGTGCCTGTCCGAGTGGGTGTGAGCATCGGTGACACCTTGGCGGCTTTGCACGGCACCATCGGTATTCTGGCTGCGCTCAATGAGCGACATCAGAACGGTGGGCGCGGGCAGGTGGTGGATGTGGCTTTGTACGAAGCGGTGTTTAACTGCATGGAAAGCCTGTTGCCCGAGTACAGCGCATTCGGTGCGGTGCGTCAGGCCGCCGGCAGTGCCTTACCGGGCATTACACCCAGCAATGCCTACCCCTGCACCGACGGCTACGTGCTTGTGGCGGGCAACGGCGACAGTATTTTCAAGCGCTTGATGACCCGCATAGGCCGTGAGGACCTGGCACAAGACCCTGCCTTGGCGCACAACGACGGACGCGTGAAGCAGGTAGAAAAAATAGATGGTGCAATTGCTGAAGTCACCGTTCAGCACACAATTGCAGAGGTTTTGAAAGCCCTGGAAGAAGCAAATGTGCCTGCCGGGCGTATTTACAATGTGGCCGATATTGCCGCCGACCCGCATTACCGCGCCAGGGGCATGATTCAAAGCGCCACCGCGGCATCGGGTTTGCAGTTGGAGGTGCCGGGTGTGGCGCCTGTGTTGTCGCGCACGCCCGGTTCCATTCGTCAGCGCGCACCTTTGTTGGGGGAGCACACGGATGAAGTGCTCAGTGGCTATGGTGTC
>JBEIKS010000194.1:0-5046 GCA_040379625.1 Burkholderiaceae bacterium | reverse complement strand
TGGCGTTTCGCCTGTCTCGGGCGGAACGCATTTTGGTGGTTGCCCCACATTGGGTCGGTGATGCCGTCATGACGCTGGGCCTGCTCCAGGCGCTAAAAACACAAGACAGTGGTCGCGATCCGCCCCATATTTCCGTGTTGTGCAGCAAGGGCGTGGCCGCTGTCTACCGGGCCAGCCCGGTGGTTTCCGAGGTCATTGAGGCACCGTTTGCCCACGGTGGGCTGCAATTCAATTTGCGCAGGCAAATGGCGCGGTTGCTGAAACAAAGGCAGATCCCGTTCACCACAGCCTATATTTTGCCCAATTCTTTCAAAACAGCCCTGATTCCTTTTTGGGCGGGCATTTTGAACCGCATTGGCTACGGTGCTGAAGGTCGGGGTCTGCTGCTGACAAAAAGCTGGCCCAAACCCTCAAAAGCGGAAAAGCCCGCCATGCTCGACTGGTACGGTCGTCTGGGCAATGTTCCAGCGGGTGAAGTGCCCATGCCGGTTCTGCAGCCTGTGGCCAAATTGCCCGAGGCACTGAAAAACGCATCCGGTGAAATACCTGACTTCCTCGCTGCAGCGCCCGGGGCTGAATTCGGCCCTGCAAAACGCTGGCCGCAGGCGCATTTTGCCGCCACCATTGCGGCGTATCTGGCCGCAGATCCTTCGCGTCAGGCGGTTTTGCTCGGTGGCCCCAAAGATGTTGAAGTGTGCAACGAGATTGCCCAATGCTTGCCGCAAGCACAGCGCGAACGCGTCAAGTTGCTGGCGGGTAAAACCAGTCTGGACGAAGCCATCACACTGATTGGCAAGGCACAGGTCATGCTGACCAACGATTCCGGCCTCATGCACGTTGCCGCCGCCATGAACGTGCCCCAGCAGGCTGTTTTTGGTTCCAGCGATCCCCGTCACACACCACCGCTGTCGCAGCAGGCGGACATTCACTGGTTGCAGTTGCCTTGCAGCCCCTGTTTCCAGCGTATTTGCCCCTTGGGGCACACACAATGCCTGCAAAACCTGACGCCTGAGCGAGTCATCGTCAGCATGAATGCCCGTCTGGCTTCGTCTGCGTCCTCTGGAAAGCCACATGCATAGCCACGATTACATTCTGACCCTGTCCTGCCCTGACACCACGGGCATTGTGTTCCATGTGTCGGATTTTTTATTCCAGCGCAGTTGCAATATTCTTGACTCAGCCCAGTACGGCGATGAAAGCACAGGTCTTTTTTTCATGCGGGTGCATTTTTCCGTGGCGCAGGCCGAGGCGGCCCGCCTGACCCTTGATCTGCTCAAATCGGAGTTTGAACGCATCGGGCAGCAGTTCCACATGAACTGGGGCATGTTTGATCCCAAAACCAAACCCCGTTTACTTTTGATGGTCTCCAAGTTTGGCCATTGTCTCAATGACCTGTTGTTTCGCTGGAAAACTGGCCAGTTGCAATGCGACATTCCCGCCATTGTGTCCAACCACCCTGAGTTCGCCCTGTTGGCGGCTTCCTACGGCATTCCGTTTTACCACCTGCCCCTGAATGCGGCCGGCAAGGCCCAGCAGGAACGCCAGGTGATGCAGATCATGGAGCGTGAATCCATTGATCTGGTGGTGCTTGCGCGCTACATGCAAATATTGTCAGCCGACATGTGCGAAGCCCTCAGAGGGCGTGCCATCAATATCCATCACAGTTTTCTGCCCAGCTTTAAAGGGGCAAAACCCTACCAGCAGGCCCACGACCGCGGCGTCAAACTGATTGGCGCAACCGCCCACTATGTGACCGCTGATCTGGACGAAGGCCCCATCATTGAGCAAGATGTTGCCAGAGCCGACCACGCCATGAATCCGGAATCGCTGGCGGCCTTGGGTCTGGATGTCGAGTGTCAGGTGCTTGCGCGTGCAGTTCGTTGGCATTGTGAGCATCGAATTTTGTTGAACGGACATAAAACCGTAGTTTTCAAATGAAAGGCCCCCGATGACTAAGCGAGGCCAAGTGGTGCATTCCTCTCCGGGGGACACAGAACAGGCTTTTTACGATGCGCTTGAGGCGGGTGATCTGGAGGCGCTCATGGAATTGTGGGCAGATGATGAACAAATCATGTGTATACACCCGGGCGGTCCCCGCTTGGTGGGCTATGAAAGCATCCGTGAGTCCTGGAAAGAAATTCTGGCGTCGGGTACCTTGCGCATCCGGCCCATGCAGGTCCGTGCCATTGAGGGCATGATGGTGGCCATCCACAATTTACTGGAGCAGGTTCTGATGTCAGGCTCCCGTTCGTCGCAGGTGGTGGAAGTCAGTGCCACCAATGTCTATTTAAAAGGGCCGCAAGGTTGGAAGATGGTGCTTCATCATGCAAGCCCTGCCACGGAGACCGATGAAAACGAAGAAATCGACACTTCCCCAACGCTTCACTGAGCCTAACAAAGGAAGCAGCCACTACCGAGCGCCTTTCTGGCTTCCCGGTGGGCATCTGCAGACCATCATCACCGCACGGTTTACAAAATCACCGAAAGTCAGTTACCGCAGAGAGCGCTGGCTAACGCCCGAACAAGACGATTTTATTGATATCGACTGGACACAACCCCAGTGGGCGGAAAATGCCCCTCTACTGGTCATGTTCCATGGGCTGGAGGGCTCGTCTTCCAGTCACTACGCATTGTCGTTGATGAAGGCATGCGAGCAGTTGGGTTGGCAAGGGGCTGTGGCGCATTTTCGCGGTTGTTCCGGCGAATTGAACCGCTTGCCGCGCGCCTACCATTCCGGCGATTCCCGTGAAATTGACTGGGTGGTGCGGCGTTTCAAGCAACTGGCCGGTGCGCGTCCGGTATTTCTGGTGGGCGTCTCTTTGGGTGGCAACGCCATGCTCAAGTGGTTGGGTGAGGAGGGCGATGCCGCAGTCAGTCTGGTGTCTGCCGCCGTCAGCGTTTCTGCCCCCATTGACCTCGAGGCTGGTGCGCACAGTCTGGGGCAGGGTTTCAACATGATTTATACGCGCATGTTCCTGAAAACGCTGATTCCAAAAACCCTAGAAAAAATCCGTTTGTTTCCCGGTTTTGCCGATGCAGACCAAGTGCGGGCCTGCCGTGACTTTTACGATTTCGACGAACTGGTGACTGCGCCGCTGCATGGCTTTGACAGTGCCACCCATTACTGGAAAAGCAGCGCTTCAAAACCCTACCTGATGAACATCAAGGTACCGACCTTGCTGATGAACGCCCAAAACGACCCGTTCATGCCCGGTCGCTTTTTGCCGCAGCCCCATGAGGTATCACCGATGGTGACCTGTTATTTTCCCAAACAGGGTGGCCATGTGGGTTTTCCGAAACACAATGCGTTTCCCGCAGGCCTGGATTTTCTGCCTGAGCGGGTTTTTTCCTGGTTTTCGCAAGCTCAGACTCAGGTAGAGTTGAGGGGTTTAGAAAAAGAAGGACTCAACCATGGATGATCTGGTCAATCAGGCGCTGGCCAGGTGGCCCAATGTACCCTCCATTGCCGGCTGGTTGAAGTTGTCTTCCAGGGGCGACTGGCTGCTGATCGGAGAGGTCGCCTCAGGTCTGAAAATTTCCCACCGCAACATGCGCCGTTTTATTGACAGGAACTACGCGTCAGACCCGCAAGGTCGCTGGTATTTCCAAAATGGTCCGCAAAAGGTGTTTGTGAACCTGGAGTACACCCCTTGGGTGTTTGGCCTGCACCCGGTTGAATCAGGGGTTTGCCTGCTTTCCCACACCCGCATCGCCACCTTGCCGAGTGCTTTGTACCTGGATGAAGAGGGCAATTTCATTTTTCAGACGCCCGTAGGGCCGGGGCTTTTGCTGGGCACAGACATTGAGGCCCTCAGCCAGTACCTCACTGAAACCGAAGAGAACCGCTGGACGTTGCGCGCGCCGTGGGCCTTACCTTCAGCAGAGAGTTGCGCAGCCAACGACTGGACGCGGGACGCGGTTGCCCAAGCCACCCCCACACCTGCCACGCTGCACGCGCAGCCTTGCCTGCGTTGCGAGTTGCCAGCGCAGTTTGATTTTATTGCCACCCCCATTGTTTGAATGATGAATAAGAATCGCCAGCTTGGCGGCATATTGCCAGGCTTTTTTGCGTTGCTGTTAATTGCAGTGGCCTTGTTTCTGCTGTTTGACGGCGGTTGGTTGCAGTTCAAGAAATTGCCCCTGCCCGAACCGGCTGCGCCCCGTCTGGTTTCGCCCCGCGGCGATTTGTCCGGCACAGAGCGCTCCGTCATTGAGCTCTTCGAAGTTTCCAAGCCTTCTGTGGTGTATTTGTTCACAGAAAGCGTGGAGCGCGGGTTTTTGCGCAAACGTGTTCAGGAAGGCGCGGGCAGCGGATTTGTCTGGGATGAAAATGGCCACATTGTTACCAATGCGCACGTGGTGGTCGGTGCAACCAAAATTCAGGTTCAGATGGACAACGGCAAAACCTATCAAGCCAGGTTGGTGGGGGCCGCGTCTGCCTATGACCTTGCGGTGGTTCGCCTTGTCAATCGTCCGCCAGAACTCAGGCCCATACCGCTGGGGTCTTCGGCCGATTTGAAAGTGGGGCAGTCGGTGTTTGCCATCGGCAACCCGTTTGGCCTGTCCAAAACCCTGACCCAGGGCATAGTCAGCGCCTTGGAGCGTACTTTGCCCACCGACAACGGTCGAGAAATCGCGGGTGTGGTTCAAACCGATGCCGCCATCAACCCGGGTAACTCGGGTGGGCCGCTGCTGGATTCCGCCGGCAGGTTGATAGGTGTGAATACCGCGATTTTGTCGCAATCGGGCAGTTCCTCTGGTGTCGGGTTCGCCATTCCCGTCGATTTGGTCAATAACATCGTGCCGCGCCTCATTGAGCGCGGCCGAGTGCCCCGTCTGGGCATCGGCATCACCACCGATGACGGCAGCTTGACCGGGCGCATGGGTATCCGGGGTGTGGCTGTGTTGGGTGTGCAACCCGGCAGCCCGGCCGAGCGCGCCGGTCTGGTAGCGTTTGATTTGGAGCGCGGTTTGATGGGCGATGTGATTGTGGCGGTGGGGGGCAAGTCAGTGAGCAATGCGGCCCAACTGGCGCGCGCCCTGGAG
>JBEIKS010000193.1:0-5069 GCA_040379625.1 Burkholderiaceae bacterium | reverse complement strand
GAGCGCGCTACCTTGGCCGCACCCACCGTGCCACCGGCACCGCCCACGTTTTCAATGATGATGGTTTGTTTCAACTCCTTGCCCATGGACTGGCCCACCAAGCGACCCACTGTGTCTGTGGGGCCACCGGCTGCAAAGGGAATCACCATGGTGATGGTTTTGCTGGGGAACTCGTCTGCAAATGCATTTAGGGAAAACGTGCCTGCCATTGCGCCTATCATCGCACCTGTCACACCGACACCGACATACTTTGATAACTTTTTCATCTCTTCTTCGCCTCTTCCTGTTTCATTTTGGGTACATAGTTTGTACTTGTTTGTTTGCAGATAATAAATGAAAGTCAAAGGGCGTGTGTGGCTTTCTGGTTGCGTCCGGTCTTGACGCTTTGCCTGCGCCGGTGATAATGGGAAATTGCCTCATTGAATGACAAATTTGAACACGAAATTTTCCATTGTTTTTTTGGGCGGTACCGGTGATCTGGCATGGCGAAAACTCATGCCCGCCATGTTTGAGGCCTACCGTCACGGCGCATTTCCAGCAATGGGCCGGGTGCTGTCGTCTGCCCGTGAAAACATGGACACCGCTTCTTACCGCCAGTGGTTGTGGGACAAATTCCAGACCCTAGCCTGGGGCGAGCCTTTGGAGAAACCGGTATTTGACGCGTTTGCGCAGGCCGTGGAATACAAGCCACTGGACCTGTCTTCCCTTGATACGTACCAACAACTCAGGGACTGGGTAAACGCAGAGCCATCAGAGTCGGTGGTGTTTTATTTGGCCACTGCCCCCAGCCTGTTCATCCGTGTCTGTGAAGGTTTGGCCGCCGCCGGATTAAACAAACCGCACATGCGCGTTGTACTTGAAAAACCGCTGGGCAAAGACTTGCAAACCGCGCGTGAAATCAACCATGCCGTGAGCCAGCATTTTTCTGAAAAGCAGATTTTCCGGATTGACCACTACTTGGGTAAACAGTCGGTGCAAAACCTGATGGCACTGCGTTTTGGCAACACCATTTTTGAACCGGTCTGGCGCAGGGAATCCATTTCGCATGTGCAGATCACCTTGTCAGAAGACTTGGGTGTTGAAGCCCGCGGTGCGTACTATGAACAGGCCGGTGCGCTGCGCGACATGGTGCAGAACCACTTGCTGCAATTGCTGTGCATTGTTGCAATGGAGCCGCCAGCCAGCGACGATGCAGACGCCATTCGCGATGAAAAACTCAAGGTGCTGCGCTGCCTGCGACCCATTGCCCCCCATGAAATAAACCAGTTGGTGGTGCGTGGGCAGTACCGGGCCGGTGTCATTGGCACGCAGGCGGTGCCTGCCTATGTTGATGAAAAGAATGTAGCGCCCGACAGTCGCACGGAAACCTTTGTCGCCATTCGGGCTGAAATTGATAACTGGCGTTGGGCGGGCGTGCCGTTTTTTTTGAGAACCGGCAAGCGCATGCCGCAGCGTGGCGCGGAAATTGTCATTAACTTCCGGCCTGTGCCTCACCCGATTTTCGCGATGCCGCTGGCCAATGCCACCAACCGGTTGGTCATTCGTCTGCAACCTGAGGACACCATTGAAATGCACTTGTTGTCCAAGGCGTCCAACCGCTCGAAGGCAGAGCAGGGACGACTGGTTCCGGTGAGGTTGGACCTGGATTTCCGTGAGGCTTTCGGTAAACAGATGATAGAAGGCTATGAGCGTTTGCTGCGCAAGGTGATTGCGGGCCGCCTGGATTTGTTTGTTCGTTTCGATGAACAAGAGGCTGCATGGAAGTGGGTTGCACCCATACAGCAAAGTTGGGCTTGCGACCCGATGCCGCCGCGGCCTTACTCGGCGGGCAGTTGGGGCCCCGCAGCAGCCAGCACGCTGACAGCCCGCGAAAACTTCTCCTGGCCCGAAGATCAATAATGCAAAGAAAAGGCCATACCATGCCCACCGTTGCCTTGCATCCAGTGGTTGCACGCATTACTGAAAATATTGTCCAACGCAGCGCCGCACTGCGCAGTGCGTACTTGGCGGAGCTTGAAAAAACGGCCTCTCGTCCGCGTGGCGCTGACCGTCTGGGCTGTGCCAACCTGGCGCACACATGGGCTGCAACACCGGCGCCGGTGCGCTTGAAAATCATTGCGGAAAAGCCGCTGAACATCGGTGTCATCACTGCATTCAACGACATGTTGTCTGCGCACCAGCCTTATGAAAGTTACCCGACTCTCATCAAGGAACATGCCCGTCGTCTGGGTGCCAATGTTCAGGTTGCAGGCGGTGTGCCCGCCATGTGCGATGGCATTACCCAGGGTTATGCCGGTATGGAGTTAAGTCTTTTTTCCCGCGACAACATTGCAATGGCCACGGCGGTGGGTTTGTCCCACGATGTATTTGATGCGGCCTTGCTGCTGGGCGTGTGCGACAAAATTGTGCCGGGTCTGCTTATCGGCGCTTTGCATTTCGGGTACTTGCCTTGCGTGTTTGTACCGGCCGGGCCCATGTCCACTGGTTTGTCCAACAAGGCGAAATCTGAAGTACGCAACCGTTTCGCTCAGGGGTTGGCAGACAAAGCAGAGTTGATGGCTGCGGAAACCGCTGCCTACCATTCCGCCGGTACCTGTACCTTTTACGGTACAGCCAACAGCAACCAGATGCTGCTGGAAGCCATGGGGCTGCACATTCCCGATTCAGCGTTTCACGCACCCGACAGCCCGCAGCGCAAAACTTTCATTGAACAGGCCGTGGAGGCCGTCATCCAACAATGCAAGCCCGCTGAGTTCACACCCATAGGGCGTCTGGTGGACGAACGTTGTATTGTAAATGCCATGGTGGCGCTGATTGCCACGGGCGGTTCAACCAACCACCTGATTCACTGGGTGGCGGTGGCGCGCGCTGCAGGCATTGTCATTAACTGGAACGACTTCGACGAGTTGTCTGCAGCCGTGCCTTTGCTGGCCCGCGTTTATCCGAACGGCAGTGCCGATGTGAATGCATTTCAAGCCGCCGGCGGCCCGCAGTGGGTGTTGGCGCAATTGCTGGAGACAGGTTATTTGCATGGCGATGTCCGCACTGTAACGGGGCTGAGTTTGCGTGAAGCGGCCGCACCGTGGTTGCGGCCTTCCGGTGACCTTGAAGTGTTGCGTCCGGCAGATGCACCGTTTTCTGCCACGGGTGGCCTGCGCTTGTTGCAGGGCGTGGTGGGCAGGGCGGTGATGAAAGTGTCGGCCGTGGCGCAGCAGCATCAAGTGGTGCGTGCGCCAGCGCGTGTCTTTGATACCCAGGAAGCGGTCGCGGTCAGCTTTAAGTCAGGAGAATTGGATAAAGATGTGGTGGTGGTGCTGCGTGGTCAAGGCCCCAAGGCCAACGGCATGCCGGAACTGCACAAGCTCACGCCGCTGTTGTCGGTTTTGCAGGACAAAGGCCATCAGGTGGCCTTGCTGACCGATGGCCGCATGAGCGGTGCTTCCGGCAAGGTACCGGCCGCCATTCATGTGTGCCCTGAAGCCCTGAATGGCGGCGTTATTGGTTTGATACGCGATGGCGACTGGGTGTTGGTGGATGCACAAGCAGGCGTGTTGGAACTGGAAGTGTCACAAAGTGAGCTTGATGAGCGAAAATCTCAGGCTGCCTACAACACGGTCAGCGATTCCACGCTGGGTCGTGCCTTGTTTGGAAATTTCAGAATGAATGTAAGGTCTGCTGAGGAAGGAGCCGTCACATGGCTTTAGATTTACTTGATATTTTAAGCCGTGGCCCCGTGGTGCCTGTCATTGTGTTGCAGCGCCTGGAGCATGCCAAGCCCTTGGCGGACGCCTTGCTGGCCGGTGGTTGCTCTGTGGCTGAAATTACCTTGCGCACCGGTTGTGCGTTGGCAGCGATTGCTCAAATGGCCAAGGCCTTTCCGGAAATGGCGGTGGGTGCCGGCACACTGAAGGGGCGCCACGATGTCTACCGTGTACAAGAAGCCGGTGCCGCGTTTGGTGTCAGCCCGGGTTACACACGCGAGCTTCACGACGGCGGCATTGAAGCGAACCTGCCCTTGTTGCCCGGGGTTGCCACGCCTTCGGAAGTCCTGGAAGCGCGTTCGGCAGGTCACCGGTTTTTGAAGTTTTTCCCTGCGGAACAGGCTGGCAGCGTGCCGATGTTGAAAGCCTGGACCAGCGTTTTCGATGATGTGAAGTTTTGCCCCACCGGCGGCATTGACGCAGAGAAAGCCACGGCTTACCTGTCGCTGCCCAATGTGGTGTGTGTGGGCGGCAGCTGGTTGGTTGATCCAAAATTGATAGAGGCGGGAAACTGGTCTGAAATCACGGCGCGCACGCGTGCAGCCATGGCGTTGGGAAAGGCTTGATACCCAATGTCCAATCACCTGTCCGTGCCTGATGTGTCTGAATCCTTGCGCCATGAGCGCCGTTTGCTGGGTCGCATGTTGGGTGAAACCATTGCGCAATACCATGGCCCGCAGGCGCTTGATCTGGTGGAAAGCGTGCGTCGCCATTCCGTCGGATTTCAAAAGGGCGGAGATGCGTTGGTGTTTTCAAAATTGGGCGATCAACTCGATGAAATGTCGCTGGATCAAACCCTGATTCTGATTCGTGCCTTCAGTTATTTCTCACAGCTCACCAATCTGGCCGAAGACCACGAGGCCTTGCGTAAGCTTCGCCTGTTGCGCGGTGATGCACGGGTTCATGCCCAAGGTACGTTTGAATATGCGTTTTCCCAGTTGGCAAAAGCCGGCTTGAACAATTCCACCATTACCGAGTTTTTCAGTCGCGGCGATGTCCGTGCCGTGCTCACGGCCCACCCCACGGAAGTGCAAAGAAAAAGTGTGCTCGATTTGCAGCGCCGCATACTCGCACTGCTGGAACCCTCGCACCGCGATCCGCAGGAAGTGGAAGAGGAATTGAAAGTGGCCATTGCCACCCTGTGGCAAACCCGGTTGCTGCGACCCACCAAGTTGTCAGTGCTTGATGAAGTGGAAAACGGCATTTCCTATTTTCATGCGTCATTTCTCAAAGAGTTGCCCCGTTTGCACACCAGAATGGAAAACAGGGTGCGACAACTCTGTGTTTCTGGAGAGGGCATTGCGCTTG
>JBEIKS010000192.1:0-5072 GCA_040379625.1 Burkholderiaceae bacterium | reverse complement strand
GTTTGGGATCAGAAAAGCCAGGTCTTGAAAGCCTATGACGGACGGGAAACGGCGCCTTCAGCCACCTTGGCCGACGATTTTTTAGACGCTGAAGGCAATCCACAAGCATTCTACGACATTGTTCGGCGTGGCAAGGCCGTGGGTGTGCCCGGGTTGTTGGCCATGCTGGAACTGGCGCACAAGCAACATGGCAAACTGGCGTGGAAGTCGCTGATGCTGCCGGCAGCGGAAAAAGCAGAGAACGGCTTTTTCGTTTCACAACGTCTGCACGCCTTGTTGCAAAACGATGCACTGCTCAAGGAAGATCCACATGCGGCCGCGTTGTACTACCCGGCTGAAAATACGGTGGAAGCCGGCTATTTTCTGCGCAACCCGGCCTTGGCCAACACCTTGAAAACCATCGCCAACACCGGGGCCAACGGTTTTTACAAAGGCACGTTTCCACAGCAGATCATCAAGGCCATCAGCGTAAAAACCGGCGAAAAATCCTCCTTGCGGCCCAGCGACTTCAGTCAGTACAAGGCTGTCGAACGGGCTCCAATTTGTGCCGTGGTGATGGACCACAAAGTTTGTGGCATGCCACCGCCCTCTGCCGGAGGCATCGCAGTGTTGCAGATGCTTCAATTGCTGGACATGCAATTGGCGGGCAAAAAAACCAACATGACGCAAACGGACACTGCCGGTCTGGTTCGCTGGAAACCGGAGCAGTTGTCGGCCTGGCTTAAAGCCTCTCGGCTGGCTTATGAAGACAGGGCCCGTTTTGTCGGCGACCCGGATATGGTGGAAATAAATACGCAGAAACTCATCAGCCGCCCTTATCTGAAACAACGACTGACAGAATTTTCATTGGCGCAAGGCTTGAATTCGGAAGAACGCCCTTCCACCACCCACCTTTCAATTGTCGATGCGCAAGGCAATGCGGTTGCCCTCACCTCATCCATCGAAGACCAATTTGGTTCACGCATCATGGTCAATGGTTTTTTATTGAACAATCAACTCACAGACTTTGATTTGAAACCATCAGACTCCAAGGTAAAAACGCCCAACCAAGTTGAGGCTGGCAAACGGCCACGCAGCTCAATGGCCCCCACCATCGTGCTGTCCAACACCGAGCCCATGCGGGTCGTCAGTATTATCGGCTCTCCGGGGGGCGCTCAAATTCCCGCATTCATTGCCTCCCGTTTAATGGCGCATTGGTGGGGCAACACGCAACCGTCGGCTGCTGTGTCTGTGGGGCATGTGGTGTTGAGGGAAAACCGTCTTGACCTTGAACGGGGCGCGCATGCAGCAGACTTTGCGCAAAACCTGAAAAAGATCCTGCCGGCGGGGGAAGCCACTGACAATCTGAATGTCAATGTCACCCCGCAAACCAGCGGTGTTAATTGGATACAACGCACACCCGAGGGCTGGCTGGGCGTCGCCGACCCGCGCAGGGAAGGCAGCGTGCTAAGCGACAGGTCTGCGCAATAGCATTCTGGGCGACAACCGCAACGCAAACAGGACCAGAAAATACAAGCCCGCCGCCACTGACACCACCGCCATCACCATGGCAATTCTGAGCGCAGGCGTTGCGGCAAGTTCCAGCCAGGCAACCCCTGAGACCACCACATTCAGAAAAAGCCCCATGAAGGCGCTGGCGACAAAGATTTTCAGGGAAAACGCCAACCAACCGGGCTGCGCCACAAAGGTACCGCGCTGCTTCAGCCCCCACCACAACACCAACGCATTCAGACTTGCACCCAGCCCCACCGACAAAGGCAGACCTGCGTGACCAAACATCGGCACAAAAATCAGATTCATCAATTGTGTGGCAATCACCACCATGATGCCGATTTTTACAGGTGTGCGGATATCTTGTTTTGCATAAAACCCCGGCGCCAGGACCTTGACGGCGATCAGGCCGAACAAGCCCACGCTGTAACCCAGCACGGTGCGACGGGTCATTTCCACATCCAGCGCATCAAACTTGCCGTAGTGAAACAGCATGGCCGTCAGCGGCTCCGAGAAGGTTGCCAAGCCAACTGCCGCAGGCAGCGCCAAGGCCAGCGCAATGCGCAACCCCCAATCCAGCAGACGGGCGTAGGCGTCGCCATCACCTGCGGCATTCACCCGGGCCAGTGAAGGCAGTAAAACCGTTCCCAGCGCCACGCCGAGCATGGCCGTGGGAAACTCCATCAAGCGATCGCCGTAAGACACCCAAGACACGCTGCCTGAAGGTAGGTGCGAGGCAATCTGGGTATTGATGATGAGGCTGACCTGCGCCACAGACACCGCCAGACTCGCAGGCAACATCTGTCGCAATATCCTTCTCACCAGAGGATCCGACCATGCAGCCTGCACATTGGACCAACGCAAGCCGATGTTAAGACTCAAACCCTGCTGTTTCAATGCGGGCAACTGCACGGCCAATTGGGCCATTCCACCTACAATGACAGCTCCAGCCAAGGCAAACACCGGTTGATCGAGGTGCGGAGAAACAAATCCAACAGCCACAATAAAACTCAGGTTCAACAACACGGGCGTGGCTGCAGGCACCGCGAATTTTTTATAGGTGTTGAGCACACCGGAGGACAAGGACACCAGTGAAATCAGCAAAATATAGGGAAACATCCAACGCGTCAGTATCACTGCAAGCGAATAGGACTCGGGCTTTTCTTGCAGACCGCTGGCCATGGCCCACACCAGCCCCGAGGCTCCCAACATGCCCCCCAGCGTAACAAGGCTGAGTGTCCAGAATAAAACTGTGGCGGTTTTTGACAGCAGATCAGCAGTGGCTTCATGGCCTTTTTGTTGATGCACCTGTGCCAGTATGGGTACAAAAGCTTGAGAAAATGCTCCTTCTGCAAATAAGCGACGTAATAGGTTGGGAATTCTGAAAGCGACAAAAAAAGCATCGGTTTCAGCACCAGCGCCCAGCATTCGGGCGGTCAGTGTTTCGCGCAGCAAACCCGTGATTCGGGAAAGCAGCGTCATTGCACTGACGGTCATAGCGGCTTTTAAGATATTCATAAGGTGGGATTGTAGCGAATCCGAAAATAAGTTAGAATCTGCGGCTCTCCAGTTTGCATCCAGTCGGATCTAAGTTTATGGCAAATACAGCACAAGCACGCAAGCGCGCCCGTCAGGGTGCAAAACTGAACTCGCATAACTCGGCACTGCGCTCAATGATGCGCACAGCCGTGAAGCGTGTTCGCCAAGCCGTTGAAGCAGGCGATAAAAACGCAGCCAACGAAGTTCTTCGCAACACAACCAGCGTACTTGACCGCGTGGCTGATAAACAAATCATCCACAAAAACAAGGCGTCACGTCATAAGTCTCGCTTGGCCGCTGCTGTAAAGGCAATGGCGTAAGTTCAATCTGGCTTAGTGAACTGATTTAGTAAAAAAACTGGATATCCATCAAAGGCTATCCAGTTTTTTTATGGTGTTTTTATATGCTCGGAATACTTGATTTTTCTTTGCTCAGCTTTTCTTTGCTCAGCTTTTCTTTGCTCAGCTTTTCTTTGCTCAGCTTTTTTTCGGCGTATCGGGTATTGAACAAGCTGCAACAGCCACCAAGTCGTTGTCCCGCGCAAAATTAAGCAGAAAATTGTAAGCCATGGGCTCAATGTCATTGAGTCGTTCGTCCACCACCACGCACCGCAACCCGCCTACTACAATGGGGCGAACGTAAGGTGAATACTGAAGGTGACTTGCGCCGTCAGCGTCTTCGTCAGGAACAAAACGAGCCATCACGCCACACAAGCGATCTGCCCAATCCGAAGGCCTGAATTCCTTGCCGGATTGCGTCATGCCTTGTATGAAAAACTCTTTGTGACTACCGGTGGGCTTTCCGGTCATGGTGGGAACTCTCCGAAATAAGCCAAAAAAGGCGTTGGCTGTGCATGCGCAATTATAGCCCAGCAGAACTTTCGAGAACGCCCAACATCCACCGGTCGTAAAGGCGAGAAGTGAACTTGTGCAAGTTTTCACACTGCACAGAATTGTTTTTCAGCATTTCAGTCTGGGTTTGAACACAGCTCGAATCGGCGAGGCAAGCCACTTCAATTTCTGCCGCCCCCTTCATGGCCCAGCGGCTGATCAGGTCTGGCGTCATTTCCATGTGGCACTGCATGCCCAAATGAGCCACCCGCCCTGCCCGTTCAATAACGAATGCCTGATTCCTGCAAAATGAATTGCTCAGCAAAAGCACTGCGTCTTCAGGCAAATCGAAGGTGTCGCCATGCCATTGAAAAGCAGGGATATTTCCAGAGTCAATGCCCAGCCATTCCAACCCCAACCTGGAATGAGTGACCGACAAAGACCCCCAACCCAACTCTTTGCGGTCATGGGGCCGAACTTGAGCCCCCAAGGCCTTGGCCATCAGTTGCCCGCCTAGACAATGCCCAATGACCGGGCGTCCGAGCTGATCGGACTGAACGATTAAGTCGCAGACCTGAGGAATCCAGGGGAGCGCATCATTAACGCTCATGACCCCTCCCATCAACCCCAAAGCGGCGTAAGGTTCCATTGAATCAGGCACCTCGGCGCCTTGGTCTATCCTTACCCACTCCCAAGCAAACCCCTTGGCCGTGAGGTAGTCACCGAAGTAACCAGGCTCAACGTCCGGGGAGTGCTGAAGAACGAGAATGGGTTTCAAGAACGTTCGATGCGGGCGAAGGCGGAGTGATTGTGAATGGATTCGAAGTTTTCCGCTTCAAGCACGTAATGCCCCACTGCCGGATGGCCGTTCAGGCGCAGCGCAATGTCGCGCACCAAATCTTCCACAAATTTCGGGTTGTCATAAGCGCGTTCTGTGACATATTTTTCGTCAGGCCGTTTCAACAACCCGTAGAGCTCGCAAGAAGCCTCTTCCTCAATCATTTTGATCAAGGTTTCGAAAGCCACAGCCTCTTTTAGTTGGGCCCGAACGGTAACGTGCGAACGCTGGTTGTGTGCGCCGTAATCAGAGATCTTTTTGGAGCAAGGGCACAGGCTGGTCACCGGAACAAGCACAGTCAGCCAAACACAGGTTGTGCCGTTGCTAACTTCGCCTTCCAGCGTTACTTGGTAGTCCATTAGACTGACCACACC
>JBEIKS010000191.1:0-5098 GCA_040379625.1 Burkholderiaceae bacterium | reverse complement strand
GTGTTCCAGCGTGTATTGGTACACCTCGCCCAAACCGGTTGAGACCGGCCCCAGCACAGGCGTAATGCCAGCCGGCATCTTGCTGCCGACTTCAATAAGGCGTTCGGTCACCAACTGGCGCGCAAAATACACGTTGGTGGCATCGGTAAACACCAGGGTAATAATAGACAAACCGCTCTTGTTTAAAGAGCGCATGTCAGTCAGACCGGGCAAGCCCGTCATCGCAATTTCCAGAGGCACTGTGACGAAGCGTTCAATTTCCTCCGGTGAGCGGCCTGGGGCTTCGGTTGCGATTTGCACCTGCACGGTGGTTACGTCCGGAAACGCATCCACAGACAATTTTCTCGCTGCATCCAGACCAAAGGCCACCAAGGCCAGTGAAATGACGAGCACCACCAAGCGTTGTGACAACGCAAAACGGACAATGGACTCCAACATGGTTTACTCCAGTTCCGCGCGCTTGCGTTCATTGTTCAAATGAAACGCACCGTCAAGCACGATGGTGTCTTCTACACTCAAACCCTTCAGCACAGGGCGTACACCATCGATTTCCACATCCAGATCAACGGGCACCAAGGTAAATTTGTTGCCGGGTTTGGCGACAAATACATAGTCTTTGTCGTTATCGCGTACAACAGCCGTGCCTGGCACCGTCAGCCTGTCCTCCGGAGTTCTGCTGATTTTCAGGGAGGCCAGCATTGCGGGCTTTAAGGTTCGGTCGGGGTTTTTTACCTCCGTGCGCACGGTTACTGTCCTTGCGTCGGGTGAAATGGTGTCGCTTACATACACAATGCGCCCCGGAATTACTTTGCCAACGGCCGCCACCTCTACATCGACCTGCTGATTCACCGCAACAGAGCGTGCCGCACGCTCAGGTACGCCACCCACCGCCCAAACGGCACTGAGGTCAGCCACAGTGAAGAGTTGGTCGGCCGGCTGCACCACCTGCCCTTGCGTCACTTTGCGTTCAATAACAACGCCTGCTCGTTGGGCGGTAATGGGTACCGCGCTTTTGATGTCACCATCAATGCGCAAACGGGCCACATCATCCAACCCCATGCCCAACAAGCGCAATTGGTCTTGCGCAGCATGAAATTCTGCCTGGGCTACTTTTTGCTCGGCTTCGCGTCGCTGCAATTCGGCTTTACCGATCACGTCAGCGGCGAACAACAAACGGGCTCGCTCCAACGTTTTGTCTGCAAGCGTGGCGGCGGAAGAGGCGCGCAAGAAAGACAATTGCGCATTTGTCAGTTCCGGGCTGGACATCATCGCCAGCGGCTTGCCCGGGGTGACTGCGTCACCCACATTGACGAACACCTCTGTGACCCGACCGGCAATACTTGAGCCGACTTGCGAAAGCCTGCGCTCATCCACCTCAATACGACCAGCAACACGCAGGGTCTGAGCAATTTCCTTGACCTCCGGTTTGCCCAACTTGATGCGGGCCGCCATTTTTTCAGAGAGCGACACAGTCAATGCGTCTTGCGGTGAAGCCGCCGTTTGCGCAGTCGGGGCAACCACCGCCGGCTCTTTGCCTTTGCCACAACCCGCCAGAACAAAAGAGCCAACCAGTACGGCACAGAACAGCTTCATATTTGAATTTTCCAGAGATTTCATAGGGTTTCTTTATTCTTTGTCTGTGGGGAATGCGAGATAGGCGTTGGCATAGACACCCGCCAGACGGTCCAACTCTGTTGAAGAAGTGAGTGCTTCAAGCCGGGCCTGCGCCAAATCGGCCAAGACAGCACGCAGCACGCGTTGGGCATCCAGGGTGTCCAGAATGCCGCGTTCACCATACCGGTAAGCCGCTTCCGCAACGGCCAAGGCCGCCTGCGCCTGTTTCAATACACCGGTTTCCAGCGCCTCTACCTGCCGCTGCGCAGCTTCCAGCCTTGCATACGCGGAACTGGCTTGTTGCATGAGTGCGTGACGTCTGGCCTGCAACATCAATTCCGACTTGTCTGCTTCGGCCTTTGCCTGCCGCACCTGCCCGGTTCGCCGGTCAAAAATCGGTACTTCTACAGCGAATCCCAGTTGGTTCAGGGACTGATCGAGTTCGGTCTGGCGCTTTGCCTGCAATTGCACAGCAGGTTTACGCAAAGCCATTTGCTCGTCATAGCGCAAGCGGTTGGCTGCCACTTCACGCCTGCGTTGTTTTAACTCGGGGTTGGTGTCTTCCAGCGCCTTGAGTTTTTGCAATGCCTCATTCATGTCTGCCTTCATGCTTGCAGGTTTTTGAATGGTCAGATCGTCTGGCAACGGCTTACCCACCACTTCACTGAGCAACAGGCGTACAGAATTTGCATTCGCACGGGCGGTGCTCAACTTGGCCCGCATGCTGAGCAATTCAGCGTCGGCGCGTATCAAGTCGGATTTCGCCGCTTCACCCGTATCCACACGGACAAAAACACGTTGGCGCATTTGTTCAAGCAGTTGCAGGGAATCTTGAAGATTCCTGATTTCTTCCTGACGGATCATCCACTCAAAGGCCCGTTGGCGAACGCCGGACAGCACATCGTTGATCAGCAACGCAGTGCCGAATTGGGTTGCGTCCAACGATGCATCGGCCGAGGCTATTCGAGCCGAACGGGCATCCGGCCATTCCAAGGGCTGTGTGACGGTGTATTCACGGGCCCGACCGTTGTCTGCCCCCGAAGGCCTCAGCCGACTGTTGCCGCTTAAGGCCTCAAGGTTGGGATTGGGGTAGGCGCGTGCAATCAGTTGCCTGGCCTGAGCCGCAGAAACGGACAACCTTTCAGCACCGATCAAAGGGCTGAATTCCAGTGCCGTTTGTTGCAAACCCTCAAGGGTGGCGTAAGACCCCGCTTGAGGTCTGTTTTCGGTGGCTGGAGCATCAGCAGCGTGGGCCGTTGCGCCCAACGTCAGGCAAGTACCTAGTATTAAAGCAATCCGTGAATGAAATATCATCTGAATGGGGAATAGTTTTATTAGGTGACTCGAGAGTGTAACAATGCACCGGAGCAAAATAAACAAACATAAAAATGAACAATTGTTCAATAAAACAGAAGGGTTTTCCATTCATTGTCCAACACTTGCCAGTAAAAAGCGTACAAGGAACAAATCCGCCCCTGCGTTTGGGTAGGGAACTGCGCGAGTTCAACATTCGTTCCAACAATTTGACCTTTCGACGAGCTCTCATTCATTATTTTTGGTCACAAACCTGTAATATTTTGCTCGTATGATGCGACCATCGCTTGAGTAAAGCTTTTTTAAAAGAGGATTTTCAGATGAGTTCGATGATGAAATTGATCGGTGCTGCTGTGTGTTTGGCTGCTGTCACAACCACTCCTGTGGCTGTCGCAGCAGATATGACGGGTGCCGGTGCAACCTTCCCCTACCCCATCTATGCAAAATGGGCCGAAGCCTACAAAGCAAAGACAGGCTCCAGCTTGAACTACCAATCCATCGGCTCTTCCGGTGGTGTGAAGCAGATCAAGGCTAAAACCGTCGATTTCGGTGCGACCGACAACCCGGTGAAGTTCGAAGACCTTGAGACAGACGGTCTGATACAGTTCCCTGCCGTTATCGGCGGCGTGGTTCCCGTTATTAACGTCGACGGCATCAAACCCGGCGAAATGAAGCTTGATGGAACCATCCTAGCCGATATTTTCCAGGGCACCATCACCAACTGGAGTGACAAGCGCATCGCTTTGCTCAATCCGAATGTAAAATTCCCCACTGGCGACATCACCGTTGTGCACCGCGCTGATGGCTCAGGCACCACAGCCATTTTTACAGATTACCTGGCAAAAACCAGCAACGCCTGGAAAACCGGCGTGGGCGCCGGTGCTGCAGTGAAGTGGCCAGCAGCCTCTTCAGTGGGTGGCAAAGGCAATGAAGGCGTGGCAGCGAACGTTACACGGGTAAAAAATTCAATTGGTTACGTAGAATATGCCTACGCCAAGAAGAACAAAATGACCCATGTCACCCTGAAAAACGCAGATGGCAATTTTGTAGAACCCGATGATCTGACATTTGCTGCCGCAGCAGCGGGTACCGACTGGTCCAAAATACCGGGCATGGGTACCTTCATTACGAATGCTGCGGGTGCCAAGTCCTGGCCAATTACAGGTGCGTCCTTCATTCTGGTTTACAAGAAGCCTGAAAACAAAGCCAACGCGGCTGAAGTTCTGAAGTTCTTCGACTTTGCCTTCAAGGAAGGCAAAAAAATGGCAGAAGAACTCGATTACGTGCCCATGCCAGACAAAACCACAGACTTCATTCGCAAGAATGTCTGGACACAAGTGGTTACGCAGTAAAAATGCTCACAAGGCTTGAAAGCGATATGCGCAGGTCTTGGTCTGATGAGCCCCGAAACAACCCTCGCAACCCGAGGGTTGTTTAAACTTTAACGAGCCAAACACATGACTGAATTGCCTCACTGCCCTGAAACGCCAACGCCGCAGGCGTTCCGTATCGCGAAAATTCAGCGCGTTCAAGACTTTCTGTTTCATCGAATCACCCAGTTTTTTGCCTTGATCGTTCTGATTGCCCTGCTGGGAATCATTATTTCTCTGGTGGCCAATGCCTGGCCAGCACTCACGGCCTTTGGCCCCGGCTTCTTCTTTCGCGCCGAATGGGACATCATCAACGGAGAATTTGGCGGTTTGATCGCCATTTACGGTACCTTGGTGACCTCCTGCATTGCGCTGCTCATTGCCGTGCCACTGAGTTTCGGCATTGCTGTATTTTTAACTGAACTTTGCCCCATGCCCTTGCGCCGCCCCTTGGGCACCGCCGTGGAACTGCTTGCCGCTGTTCCCTCCATTATTTACGGCATGTTCGGCCTGTTCATTTTTGCCCCACTGTTTGCCGAATACATACAACCTGCGCTGGCGGCCACATTCGGGCATATTCCCGGCGTCAAAATGCTGTTCACCGGGGCATTCAACGGCATCGGAATTTTATGTGCCAGCCTGATTCTCGCCATGATGATTCTGCCGTTCATTGCCTCGGTAATGCGAGATGTCTTTGAAATCGTGCCACCCGTGCTCAAAGAATCTGCCTACGGCATAGGCTGCACCACTTGGGAAGTGGTTAGAAAAATTGTTTTGCCCTACACCAAGGCCGGCGTCAT
>JBEIKS010000190.1:0-5125 GCA_040379625.1 Burkholderiaceae bacterium | reverse complement strand
TGACCAGCAAGTTGCGGAACTGAAAAAAGATTGGGAAACCAACCCCCGTTGGAAAGGCGTCAAGCGCGCTTATACCGCAGAAGACGTGGTTCGTCTGCGCGGCTCCATGGTGCCTGAGTACACCTTCGCCAAGCGTGGCGCAGAAATGCTCTGGAACAAGGTCAATGGCGGTGCCAAAAAAGGTTATGTGAACGCGTTCGGCGCCATCACGGCCGGTCAAGCCATGCAACAAGCCAAGGCAGGTCTGGAAGCCGTGTATTTGTCAGGCTGGCAAGTCGCCGCCGACGGCAACACCTCTGAAACCATGTACCCAGACCAGTCTTTGTACGCATACGACTCTGTGCCCACTATGGTGCGTCGTATCAACAACACCTTCAAGCGCGCTGATGAAATCCAGTGGAAAGCCATCTGCAGCGGCAAAATGAAGCAAGAAGACGCAATCGACTACTTCCTGCCTATCGTTGCCGACGGTGAAGCCGGTTTCGGTGGCGTATTGAACGCCTACGAACTGATGAAGAACATGATTGCCGCTGGCGCTGCCGGCGTGCACTTCGAAGACCAATTGGCTGCTGTTAAGAAGTGCGGTCACATGGGCGGCAAGGTGTTGGTTCCAACACAAGAAGCCTGCGAAAAGCTGACCGCTGCGCGTTTGGCTGCTGACGTCATGGGCACATCTACCATCGTTTTGGCACGTACTGATGCTGAAGCGGCCAACTTGCTGACGTCTGATTTTGACGCCAACGACAAGCCTTTCATCACCGGCGAGCGCACCAGCGAAGGTTTCTACCGCGTCAAGAACGGTCTGGAACAAGCCATCAGCCGTGGCGTGGCCTACGCTCCTTACGCTGACTTGGTCTGGTGCGAAACTGGCACGCCTGACCTGGGCTTTGCACGTGAATTCGCGCAAGCGGTTCACGCGGCTGTTCCAGGCAAGCTGTTGTCCTACAACTGCTCACCTTCTTTCAACTGGAAGAAAAACCTGGACGATGCAACCATCGCCAAGTTCCAGGACGAGTTGTCTGCACTGGGCTACAAGTATCAGTTCATCACCTTGGCCGGTATTCACATTAACTGGTTCAACACATTCCAGTTTGCTCATAACTACGCCCGCGGCGAAGGCATGAAGCACTACACTGAAATGGTGCAAGAGCCAGAATTCGCAGCACGCGACAAAGGCTACACCTTCGTTTCCCACCAGCAAGAAGTGGGCGCAGGTTACTTCGACGACGTGACCACCGTGATTCAAGGTGGCGCTTCTTCAGTGACCGCATTGAAGGGTTCAACAGAAGAAGAGCAGTTCCACTGAAATGCGTGAAACCGGTGGGGTTCATGCAGTTGTGAGCTGAACTGGTTTTATCGGATTTGTTTTGGTTGGATTGTTTTGAAGAAAGGGGCGCGAAGGCGCTCCTTTTTTTTTGGTGAGCGTTTGTATCAGCATTCGGAATGCTTGACCATGGCGACTTTGATATTTAAAGTAACTCAAGCGCTTGGGTTTTAAGGCTGCTGTGTTCAACTTGTGTTGCGACAACGGACCGGTTTCACTGCGTGAAAATTTTGGTTTGAAGCGAAGCGCTTTAACAACAATTGCAGCTCAATTAAATATTCGCATCCACGAGTTGTGTGCTTCATGGAAGGCAATTCATGGCGATTTCTGACGAGGAGTTTCAAGCAGCGAACGCGCGTGCGAATGCGCTGTTGAACGTATTTCCAACCATAGAAAGTGTGTTGTTTGACACACCTTACTCGCGTCTGCACCTCTTTCTTTCTTCTGGCCTTCTGCTCGGTTTGCCATTGACCAGTATTGAAGGTTTCGCCAACGCCAGCTCCGAAGCCTTGGCACAGTTTGAAATTTCACCATCGGGTTTGACTGTTTTTTTTCCTGCGCTGAATGCTGAAATTTATGTTCCTGGGGTGCTGCAAGGTTTTTTTGGAAGCAAGAACTGGATGGCTGCACAAATGGGGCGGGCAGGGGGGGCGGTTTCTAGCCAGTCCAAGGCTGCTGCAGCGAAAGCCAACGGAAAGCTTGGTGGAAGGCCGAAGAAAAAGAGCGATGTCGTGAAGGTCGCTGAGACTTGAGAGGAGTGCGCTTAGGGTTTCGGTTATATTGTTTTGAAGAAAGGGGCGCGAAGGCGCTCCTTTTTTTGTGGGGTGGAGCACAGGTGAGAACGTTTGACCCTGTATGGTTTTTCCATCAAAATTAGAAAAATACCTATTTGATGGAAAAATGCTTGCTCCGCTTTCAAACGACCAGCGCAAATACCTGATAGACAGCACTCAGGTGTATGAATCCTATGTGGAGGCCTATCGGCAATCCGCAAGCTACCGCTACGGTATGTCGTGGAAGAAGTCCAATGGAAAGTCCTATTTGTTCAGGGCAAGCGGGCGCGATGGTTACGGCAAGTCTCTGGGCCCGAAGAGTCCGGCAACAGAGCAGATTTTTTCTGAATTTCATACCGCAAAAACTCGAAATGACGAACGCTTGCGATCCATTACAGCACGGCTGAACGAGTTTGCCCGTATCAATAAGGCCTTGCGCTTGGGGCGCTTGCCCACGGTGGTTGCTAAACTGATGCGCAATTTGGATGAACTCGGCATGCTGGGTGAAGAGTTTATGGTGTTGGGTACTCAATGTTTGTTTGCTTATGAAGCGGCGGCCGGTGTGCGCATTGATCCCTCGCTGACTGCCTCTGGCGATGTCGACTTAATGTTCGATGCACGCAAACGCATCACCATTGCCTCGCGCAAGCTTGATGGTGCAGGTCTGATTGGGCTTTTGCGCAAAATTGATAAAACTTTTGCCCCCATGCGCATGAATACATTTCGCGCAGCCAACGCTCAGGAATTTATGGTGGATCTCATCACCCCGCCCCGTGAGATGAGTCAGTCTGAGCCGATACGATTGTCCGATGATGACTTGATTGCCGTTGAGGTGCCTGGTCTGGAGTGGTTGATGAACTCGCCTCGGTTCAGTGCGGTGTGTATTGGTGAAGATGGTTGGCCCTGTCGCATGGTGGTTCCAGACCCGCGCGCGTTTTGTGTACACAAAGCGTGGTTGTCCAAGCGCATCGACCGTGACCCTATCAAGAAGCCGCGAGACTTGGGGCAGGCGCACATCATTCGACAGCTGACACAGGAGCATTTGCCATACCTACCGTTTGACGAAAAAGTGTGTCAAACGGCGCTCAATATGCTGCCCAGTTAGCGGTTTTTTTTGGGGGGGTAAAACGCCATTTTTTTACAAACTTTTCTAATACATTGCGGCAGATTTTTACTTAAGAAGTTTGCGGATACAGGCCTTGGTTTTTTGAATAAATTACCTAATTTTAAACTCGAATTTGTACCTTAAATACGTTACAAAACAATCCTTTTTCAGATCTTACCTTCCCTCGTTTCATTTTTTTCAAGCATCAGCACGTTTGTTATGCTTTGTTTTGCTTAGTAATTTATACAATTGTTTGGATGCTTTGTTTGTTTTTTAATGTGCGCTGACTACATTTCTGCACCATTAAAACAAACTACTGGACACACACCATGGCGATCACAAACACGGCGACACAAACTTCCGTTTCAGTCTCAAAACCACTTTCGACCCAGACAACTACAGCGACAGCAACGGCGCCCCTGAGCAATCAGATTCAGGCGGTGGACAGTTTTGCAAGTGCCTCCGTGACCGTAGATCCGACGGCGTTTTCCCCATCTTCTTACCAATTGAAAAATGACGGCTTCAGTGGTTCCTTGGTCAGGGTTGGAGGCGCAAGCCTTCAAACCGAAACCAACTTGGGTGCACCCACTTTAAGCATCACCTACCAAAATGCGCCAGCTTATTTGAGTGCGGGCAAACCCTTTGTTGTGGAATTCAAGTTCAGCGAGCAGGTGCAGGGGTTTGAGTTGAGCGATGTGAAATTGAACAACCTGATGGCGGTTAGTGCCCTGGTTCAAAGTACAAACGATCCGACATTGTGGACACTCAGCGTAAAGCCACCAGTAAACTTCAAAGGGCAAGCATTGGTTGAAGTGGCAACCGACAGCTACAAGGACCTGACTTTGTTTGGGGGAAGTGGTGCCCAAGCCGCCATCGCCGTTGACACTGTCCCAGTTACCGTTGTGATTCGTGACGATGAACCCGCTTTGGTGGCGAATACCGCTGGTGGAGATGTTGTGTTCACGTTGGAATTTAGCAAAGAAATAAACCCTAACAGTTTTGATATTGCTGATCTGAAAATCTCTGGCGGTGTGGCTGGGGCATTGAAGCAAACTGGCGTCAAGACTTTCGAGGTTTCAGTAGCGCCTATGCCGGGGGTGAATAAGGGTCAAATCTCAGTTGCACTCAACAGCAAAGACGTTGAAGACATTGGCGGTAACGCCGGTGAAGATAAGGCGGTTGTACAAATTCAGGCGTATGACACCAAGGCTACCGAAGTTATTGTAGACGTCGCCAAAAACCTGCTGACAAGTCAGCAGACCAGCAGCGAGGTTAGCTTTGTATTCAGCGAAGCACCTGTGGGCTTTGATGAGGGCGATATCAAGGTCAGCCAAGGTGCCACGCTGTTGGCGGGAAGTCTGAAGCAGGATGCTTCCAACCCCTTGCGGTTTACGGCCACTGTCAATGCTAAGCCTGGCTTTGAAGGTACTGTCGCTGTTGAAGTATTGAAAGCCGGATACACCGATGCAGCCGGGAACTTTGGCAATGCTGGCAAAGACAGCGTTTTAGTGGATACAAAAGGTGCAAGCCTTGCCATTACCGACAATTTTGTAGGGGATGCGGTTGCATCAGCCGTTAGCAATGTGGTTTTTACCTTTAAGTTCAATGAAGATATTCAAGCAGACAGCTTTTCTGGTGAAGATATCACCATTAAAGGTGGTGAGTTTTTATCCTTGAAAAAGGTATCTGGAAACACGTTTGAAGTCACCGTGAAGCCAATTGCCGGGCGTGACAACGGTAGCGTTAGCGTAACCACCAATGAAAACTTGTTCAGCGACGTACATGGCAATGTCGGCGTAGACCGCGTGGTGTTTGCTTCACAAAAGTACGATACAAAATCAACTGAAGTTATTGTAGATGTCGCCAAAAACCTGCTGACAAGTCAGCAGTCCAGCAGCGAGGTTAGTTTTGTATTCAGCGAGG
>JBEIKS010000189.1:0-5132 GCA_040379625.1 Burkholderiaceae bacterium | reverse complement strand
TGAACTTAAGAAAATTATGGGCGTGTGCCCATGGGGAAAGGCCAGGTCGGTGTTTCAGTCATGCCTAGTTTTTTGGCCTTGGCAGGTTTTTCAGCCTTGGTTTTCTTTTCAACTTTTTTCTCCGCTTTCGCAGGTTTGGCTGCAAGCACTTTTTCTGCTTTTGGCGCTGACTTGGCAGCCTTCACAGGTTTAGCGGCAACCACTTTTTCTGCTTTTGGAGCGGCTTTGGGAGCGGCCTTCACTGCCACTTTCGCTGGCTTGGCTTCAACAACTTTCGCTGCCTTCGCAGTTGTCTTGGGAGCTGCCTTGGCGGCCTTCGCGGGTTTAGCGGCAACAACTTTTTCGGCCTTTGGAGCAGCTTTGGGAGTTGCTTTCGCTGGCTTGGCTGCAACAGTTTTTGCTGCCTTCGCAGTTGTCTTGGGAGCTGCCTTGGCGGCCTTCACAGGTTTAGCAGCAATAACTTTTTCTGCTTTGGCAGTAGCTTTCGGTGCTGTTTTTGGTGAGGCTTTCGCAGGCTTGGCAGCAACAACTTTTTCTACTTTAGCAGCCGCCTTCGGTGCTGTTTTTGGTGAGGCTTTTGGAGCAGCCTTCACCGCAGCTTTCGCAGGTTTGGCTGCAACCACTTTCTCTACTTTAGCAGCAGCTTTCGGTGCCGCTTTCGGTGCCGCTTTCGGTGCTGTTTTTAGTGCGGTCTTGGGAGCTGCCTTTACTGCAGCTTTTACCGGCTTGGCTGCAACCACTTTTGCTGCTGCCTTGGGTGCTGCCTTCTCGGGTTTTGATACTTTTGCAACCGAGACCTTCTTGACTTCTTTTTGCTTGACCATTCAGGTCTCCTTTTGTGTTGCCAACTGGTTTCAGGAGATCAAACCCCTGCACCCTTCATTGAGTTTCCGCATTCTAACGCCATGCAAAGCAAAGCTCAACGCACAAGCGTTAGCCCCCCTGAAAGAGTGTAGCTTAAGCACAATGGGTGGGCAATTTGCGAGACTTCAGGCGCGCTGAGAAACAGAAAGAACAAGAGGCTTGGGAAATACTCTGAACATCGAACAGATCAAAAGGAAAGTCGAATGAACATTAGCGTCAAGTTGCTCATCTCGAGTCTCATACTCACCTTGGGTGTTGTAAACACAAGTCAGGCCCAATCAACAACAGCCCCCTCAAAGTCAGAAGAAGAAAAAGAGCTAAAGCAGAACCCGGCCAAAAAACCATCGCCTCACAGCCACGTTCAGGAAAAAACCGGGATTCCACAAACCGCGCCCAAAGAATTGTCTGCCGAGGAAAAAGCCAAAAACAAAAAACTGCACAGTCATCAGAGAGACGCAAAATAAAGCGTAACAGCAGAGAATGGGAATCGTAATGGAAAAAATTTTTGTAAACGTTGCTGATCTTTTTGAATCGCTGGGACTGCCCTCTGACGAAAAAAGGGTTGCGGCTTTTATTACGTGCAAAAAAAACGCCCCGATGCTTAAGTAAACATCAGGGCGTTTTTTCAGAAAATGATTATTCCCAGTTCAATGCGCCACCGGTTTGATACTCAGTTACACGGCGCTCAAAGAAGTTCTGCTCTTTTTTGAGATCAAGCATTTCACTCATCCATGGGAATGGATTTGTGGCATTCGGAAACAGAGGTTCAAGACCAATTTGTACGGCACGGCGATTGGCAATGAAACGCAGGTATTCCTTGAACATTGGCGCATTCAGACCCAATACACCGCGGGGCATGGTGTCTTCTGCGTAGGCGTATTCAAGCTCAATTGCCTTCATGAACAGGCCTTTGATTTCCTCGCGGAATTCAGGTGTCCACAAATGGGGGTTTTCCAATTTGATGGTGTTGATCAGATCAATACCAAAATTGCAGTGCATGGATTCGTCGCGCAAAATGTATTGGTACTGTTCAGCCGCACCCACCATTTTGTTTTGACGTCCCAAAGCCAGAATTTGTACAAAGCCCACGTAGAAAAACAGGCCTTCCATCAGGCAGGCGAACACAATCAGGGAACGCAGCAGGGTTTGGTCGGTTTCCAATGTGCCGGTCTTGAATTCAGGGTTGGTCAGCGTGTCGATGAAAGGCACCAAAAATTCGTCTTTGTCACGAATGGACTGCACTTCATGGTACGCATTGAACACTTCACCTTCGTCCAGACTCAGGCTTTCAACAATGTACTGGTAAGCGTGTGTGTGAATGGCTTCTTCGAAGGCCTGACGCAGCAAGAACTGACGGCACTCAGGCGCTGTAATGTGACGGTAGGTGCCCAGCACGATATTGTTGGCGGCCAGCGAGTCTGCTGTTACGAAGAAACCCAGGTTGCGCCTGACCAGACGGCGCTCGTCTTCAGACAAACCATCACGGCTCTTCCAGAGGGCAATGTCGCGGTCCATGTTGATTTCTTGCGGCATCCAGTGGTTTGCGCAACCGGACAAATACTTTTCCCATGCCCATTTGTATTTGAAAGGTACCAACTGGTTTACATCGGTTGTGCCGTTGATCACGCGCTTGTCAGCGGCATTGACCCGACGGGCAACCGTTTCTTCTGAAGCAGGTGCTTGCACGGCCGCAGCCGACATTTGCGGCAAAAAGCCTGAACCCATGCCAACATCGGTACGTGTTGCAGGCGCCTGGGCCAAACCGGACACGTAACCGAGACCCGTGTTGGGTACGGGCATTTGAGGGGCTGCAGGACTTGCAGGTTTACTAACGACTTCATCATCCCAGGACAGCATTTGTTTCTCCTTGTACTTCTTTTTCGACAGATCAGAATTTGTTTCGGTTCCCCACCCACCCCACCTGCGGTGTGATGGGTGGTTTACCTGTTTTGCGGTGTTACTGGCAGGCTTCGCATTCATCGAAACCGGCATCGCCCGGCTTCATCATGCACACCTTGCCAACGATTTCCTGCTCGGGCAGGTTTGCAGCCAAACCGCTGGCACCCATACCACCACCGAGACCACCACCGAGACCACCATCGACTGGCACTGCATTGAGTTCACCGCCGCGCAGTGTTGATTTTTCTGCATGGGTGGCGCCTATGGTGCGCAGGTAATACGTGGTTTTCAAGCCACGCAACCAAGCCAGTTTGTAAGTGTCGTCCAGACGCTTGCCTGAAGCACCCGCCATGTAGATGTTCAGTGATTGTGCCTGATCAATCCACTTTTGACGGCGCGCTGCCGCTTCTACCAGCCAGCTAGGGTCCACTTCAAATGCAGTGGCATACAGTTGGCGCAATTCCTGGGGTACGCGGTCGATGCGGGCCAAGGAACCATCAAAGTATTTCAGGTCAGCGACCATCACTTCATCCCAGAGACCCAGACGCTTCAAATCGCGCACCAGGAACTCATTTACCACGGTGAACTCACCCGACAGGTTGGACTTCACATACAAGTTCTGGAAGGTCGGCTCAATGGATGCCGACACGCCGATGATATTTGAAATGGTGGCGGTTGGTGCAATGGCTACGCAATTGGAGTTACGCATGCCGTGTTGCTTGATGCGGTTGCGCAGCGCTTCCCAGTCCATGGTCATGGAGGTGTCCACTTCCACATAACCACCACGCTCTTCTTCCAGCAACTTCAGGGAGTCCAGCGGCAAAATGCCACGGTCCCACAAAGAACCCTTGAAGCTGCTGTAGCGGCCACGTTCTTCGGCCAACACGGTGGAAGCCCAGTAGGCGTAGTAGCAAACCGCTTCCATGGCCTTGTCTGCAAATTCAACCGCTTCTTTGGACGCGTAAGGAATACGCTGCATGTGCAAGGCTTCCTGGAATGCCATGATGCCCATGCCCACAGGGCGGTGACGCAGGTTGGAATTGCGTGCCTTGCTGACTGCGTAGTAATTGATGTCGATGACGTTGTCCAACATGCGCATGGCCACCTTGACGGTACGCTGCAGCTTTTCATGGTCCAACTCAAACCCGCCCTGGCCGTCGCTCTTCATGTGAGCAGACAGATTAACGGAACCCAGATTGCACACCGCGATTTCATTGTCGTTGGTGTTCAGTGTAATTTCCGTGCACAAATTGGACGAATGCACCACACCGACGTGCTGCTGAGGGCTGCGAATGTTGCAAGGATCTTTGAACGTGATCCATGGGTGGCCGGTTTCAAACAACATCGACAACATTTTGCGCCAGAGTTGCAACGCAGGCAGCTTTTTGAACAGTTTCAGTTCGCCACGGGCGGCTTTTTCTTCGTAGCGCAGGTAGGCGGCTTCGAAGTCTTTACCGAATTTTTCATGCAGATCAGGGGTGTCAGAAGGCGAGAACAGTGTCCAGTCGGCCGCTTCCATCACGCGCTTCATGAACAGGTCTGGAATCCAGTTGGCGGTGTTCATGTCATGGGTGCGACGGCGATCATCGCCCGTGTTCTTGCGCAACTCCAAAAACTCTTCAATGTCCAGGTGCCAGGTTTCAAGGTAGGCGCAAACCGCGCCCTTGCGCTTGCCACCCTGATTCACTGCAACAGCGGTGTCATTGACCACTTTCAGGAAGGGAACCACACCCTGGCTTCTGCCGTTGGTGCCTTTGATGTGACTGCCGAGTGCGCGCACAGGTGTCCAGTCGTTGCCCAGACCACCGGCAAACTTCGACAGCAAGGCATTCTCTTTGAGCGCCTCGTAAATACCGTCGAGGTCATCGGCCACTGTGGTGAGGTAGCAGGAAGACAACTGTGAACGCTGTGTGCCTGAATTGAACAACGTGGGGGTTGAACTCATGAAATCAAAACTGGACATGATTTCATAGAATTCGATGGCTTTGGTTTCACGGTCAATTTCATTGAGCGTCAAACCCATGGCCACCCGCATGAAGAAGGCCTGTGGCATTTCAATGCGCTGGTCTTCAATATGCAGGAAATAACGGTCATACAAAGTCTGCAGACCCAGATAATCGAACTTCAGGTCGCGGTCGGCCTTCAAGGCGGCGCCCAGACGCTTCAGGTCGAACTGACCCAGACGCGCATCCAGCAAACCTGCCTCAACACCCTTGCGGATAAAGCCAGGGAAATACTCCGCATAACCCTCAACCATTTCATTCTGATACACCTCGCGGCCCAGAATTTCCTTGCGGATGACATGCATCAGCAAACGGGCTGTGACGAAAGTGTAGGCCGGATCGACTTCGATCATGGCACGTGCGGAC
>JBEIKS010000188.1:0-5199 GCA_040379625.1 Burkholderiaceae bacterium | reverse complement strand
GTGGATGCAACAGCCCCTGCGAGCCTGTCATTAACCTTGAGTTCAGACACGGGTAGCAGTGCATCAGACAACGTCACCAACAACGGTTCAATGAGCATTGGTGGCTTGGAGGGGAGCGCGACTTGGCAGTACAGCACCAACAGTGGTGCAAGTTGGGCCTCAGGTTCTGGTTCAAGCTTTGCATTGGTGGGCGGCAGTTATGCCGCTGGCGCTGTCCAGGTGCGTCAGACAGACCTTGCGGGTAACACTGGAACAGCCACTTCCTATGCCGCTGCGATTACGGTGGATGGCACTGCTCCCAGCTTCACAAGTGGAACAACTGCAAGTACAGCAGAAAACGTTTCTACATCAAGCGTGGTGTACACGGCACAGGTTACTGACAGTACAACAGTAAGTTACAGCTTAAGCGGGGCAGACGCGGGTAAGTTCAATTTGAACGCTAGCACGGGTCAAGTGACCTTTATTACCAGCCCCGATTTTGAAGCACCAACAGACACTGGGGCTAATAATGTGTATGACATTAACGTTATAGCCACTGACTTGGCAGGCAATAGCACAAGCACTGCCGTTGCAATTACCGTGACCGACGTCGTTGAATCCCTGGCCGGGCAGGCCGTGATTGACCTGGGTTCTTACGGAAAGTTGATCAATGGTGTGCAGGTTGAAGGTAAGTGGTATTACTACTGGGATCTTTCTGGGGATGGTACGAGTGCAGATACGGGTAGTTTGAATGGTGGCTCCGATAGGGTAAATCATAATTTTTTAGATGGCATCTTCCGTTATGCCAGTGACTTTACAAGCGTTGATACAGACAGCGATACTGATAACACCTACCGGTATGCCACCCTCAATGGCGTTAAAGTGGCATTGCCCACCTATGGTTATACGGTAGATTCGAATGGAAATGCCCCCACCTCCGTTTTCCTGTCTACGCCGATTATGTCCGGCACAGCGGTTAGCACGACCACTGAGACCAACTCCAAGTATGATGACCTTCTAGCGATTTGGGACGCGTTTAATGGGTGGACAACAGGCACATTGATCAGCGGTGTGCCTCCAGGTTGGGGCTCGTCTTATTATCACTCGGCCACTGTGGCTGCTGGTACTTATGCGGAAACGTTGCACATGGCTGTTGTCATGAACAATGGCTACCTTCAGAACCCGGGCGATTCGATGGGTGGGATTTACGTTGCCTTGCAAGTATTGTAGGCATAGCAGAGGGCAAGACCAAAACCATCTTGCAGCAGCACCTTGATGAAGCAATACGCCGTGTGCGGCTTGGAAGCTAATGCCGATCTGGTCGGCACGATCAGTTTTTCACAAGCGGGGTAGGCCTTCCAGCGGGCACCGATGAAAAATTCCCCTATACTCAGGTAACGCCTGTCTATGGGTGGTTTTTCATCAAAGGAGCTTTCTAATGATCAGTTTTTCTGCCTCACGCACCATGAAGTCCCTGCTGACCTGTGCTTTTATCGGCCTGGCCGGTTTATGTCACGCCGAACAAGTGTTCAAAGTCACTGCCATTCCAGACGAGTCACCGACCGAACTCGCCCGCAAGGCGGCCCCTTTGATGAAGTACCTCTCTGAAAAAATCGGCATGAAGGTGGAATACACGCCGGTGACAGACTATGCAGCCTCTGTAGAAGCGCTGGTCAATAAGCAGGTTGATATGGCCTGGTTTGGCGGTTTCACTTTTGTGCAAGCCAATGTGCGCTCCAACGGGCAGGTTATTCCGCTGGTACAGCGTGCTGAAGATGAAAAATTCCGTTCGGTGTTCATCACCACGGAAGACAGCATCAAGTCGCTGGCAGACCTGAAGGGCAAAACCGTATCCTTCGGCTCGGCTTCCAGCACCTCCGGCCACCTCATGCCCCGCAGCTTCTTGCTGGACGCAGGCGTGGACCCCGACAAAGACTTTAAACGCGTTTCCTTTTCTGGTGCACACGACGCCACCATCGCCGCTGTTGCCGCTGGAAAGGTGGATGCAGGTGCGCTGAACATTTCCGTGTGGGACAAATTCGTGACCGAGAAAAAAGTCGACACCGCCAAAGTGCGTGTGTTCTACACCACACCCACTTACTACGACTACAACTGGACAGTCCACAGTGGCGTTCCGGCCGATGTTCGCAAGAAAATCACCGATGCCTTGCTCGCGCTGGACATCAACACCCCCCAAGGCAAAGAAATTCTTGAGCTGCAACGCGCCACGAAGTTTGTACCCACCAAGGTTGAAAACTACGCCGGCATTGAGAAAGCAGCCCGCGCAGCCGGTCTTCTGAAGTGAAAATCAGTTTGCAAGTATGTTCGGGTCGCCATCCGGCAGCCCGTGCCGGTGCGGCCCGTGCCATTGATTCCTTGAGTCTGGAAATTGCACACGGCGAGCAGGTGGCCATCATCGGGCCCTCCGGTGCCGGAAAAACCAGCTTGTTGCATCTGCTGGCTTGCGCCATGCGCACGGACAGCGGTGTTGTTCTGCTGGACGGACAAAATCCGTGGGCCTTACCCAAGTCCGGTTTGCAAGCGCTGCGCAAGCGCTTGTTTCTGGCCCCTCAGACACCGCCTTTGCCACCGCGCCAACGCGTGGTGAACGCCGTGCTTGCAGGGCGTTTGCCGCACATGGGTTTGCTGACCAGCCTGCGCAGCCTGTTTTACCCGGTGGACATTCCCGCCGCACATGCCGCCTTGCAACGTTATGATTTGGCTGACAAATTGTTTGACCGCGTAGACAGGCTTTCCGGCGGCGAACGCCAACGCGTGGGTCTGGCCCGTGGTTTGGTCTCTGGTGCCGACCTGTTTCTGGTGGACGAGCCTTTGTCCGCCCTGGACCCCACCCGCGCCAGCCAGGCCATGCAAACCCTGACCCAAGGCGCACGCGAACAGGGCGCAACGCTGGTGACAACGCTGCACCAAGTGGAGATGGCGCTAAAGCATTTTCCGCGCATTATTGGTCTGCGGGAGGGTCGGCTTGCCTTCGACCTGCCGGCCAGTGATGTCACCCAAGCGGTGCTTGAGCAGTTGTATGCCCAGCACCTGGATGAATTGTCCGGTCCGGCACCGGAACGCCCCATGGTGATTGACACCACGGCGCCCGTTCCCATGAACTGCCGCTGAAGCCGCTCGTCATGCAAAACCTTCCATGCAAACCATGACTGCCCAGCCTGGCCCCATTGCGCAAGCCCGCCGCGACCCGGCTTGGTGGGGGCGTGTGTTCTGGTTGCTGGCAACCGCAGCGCTGCTGTGGCCCATGTTGGTAGCCACCGAGTTCAGGCCTTGGCTGCTGTGGGACGCTGAAAACCTCAAGCCCACCCTTAATTTTTTAAAAGACATGGTGCCGCCTAAGGTGCAACCTGAGTTTTTGCGCATGGTGGCTGCTGAAACCTGGCGTACCGTGGCGATTGCCACTTCCGGTTTGGCCATGGCGTGGTTGATTGCCGTGCCCATCGCGCTGTTGTCCTTGCGCACCTTGTCGGTCTCCGCATTGGCAGGGCGCATGGATGCCTTACCTTTTGTGTTGCGGCAATTTGTGCGTGTGGTGGCCATTGTGCTGCGCAGTGTTCCTGAACTTATTTGGGCGCTGGTGTTTGTTCGCGTGGTGGGGCTGGGCCCCACGGCAGGTGTGTTGGCCATTGCGCTGACCTACGGCGGCATGTTGGGCAAGGTGTATGCCGACATTATTGAATCTGGTGACGGCCATGTGACGCAAAACCTGTTGCGCAACGGCGCCGGGCGCCTGCAGGCACTGTTTTATGGCGCCTTGCCGCAAAACGCGGCTGAACTGGCCAGTTACACCGTCTACCGCTGGGAATGTGCGATCCGCTCTTCCGCGGTGCTGGGCTTTGTAGGGGCAGGGGGCTTGGGGCAGCAACTGGATTCTTCCATGAAAATGTTCTCCGGCGGCGAGGTCAGCACCATGTTGCTGGTGTTCGTTGCATTGGTCTGGATGGCCGACAAATTCAGCGCCTGGTTGCGCAGTGTGCTGGCATGAGTGCACAGACCCCTGCTTCGCCGCCTGCGCCAATGCCGCTGCCACCGGCCTTGTTCGATGCACGCTGCAAGGCGTGTTGGGTGAGTCTGGCTTTGCTGGCCTTGATTGTCACCAGCCTGTGGTCGCTTGATTTGCAATGGCGTCAGTTTTTTTCTGCCGACGCGCTGGCCCGCATGGGCAAGTTTTTGGGTGAGTTGCTGGCACCGAACTTCGAGGGGCCTTTTCTGCGCAAAATCGCGGTTGCAGCCATGGAAACCATGGCCATGTCTGCCGTGGGCACCTTGTTGGCCATGGTTTTTGGTGTGCTGTGGGCCTTGCCAGCCAGCAAAACCCACACCGAAGACCCAGCCCGCTGGCGGGGCTTGAGCCGTGCAGTGCTCAATGTACTGCGCAGCATTCCCGAACTGGTGTGGGCCGCCTTGTTGCTGATTGCCGTGGGGCTTGGACCCTTTGCCGGCACAGCGGCCCTGGCATTTCACACCACCGGTGTGCTGGGGCGTCTGTTTGCGGAAAGCATGGAAAATGCCTCGCCCGAACCCGCGTTTGCCCTGCGTGTGCGCGGTGCCTCGCCGGTGGCGGTGTTTCTTTACGCCACGCTGCCACAAATCCTGCCGCAGCTTGTCAGTTACACCCTCTACCGTTGGGAAAACAACATCCGTGCCGCTGCAGTGCTGGGCGTGGTGGGGGCGGGCGGTTTGGGTCAAATGCTGTCGTTTCACATGGGGCTGTTTCAAATGTCCGAAACCAGCACCGTGCTGCTGACCATGATGCTGCTGGTGGCCTTGGTTGATCTTGTCAGCTATTTCACCCGTACCCGATTGATGCGCTGATTGCCCAAGGGGCTCTGTCTTTATCAGACCGCGCCGTAAAACGAGGTCCTTCAGGTCCGGGATATGAGGCGCAGAATGTCTTGTGATGTTGTCGATCTCGACAAAGTCAGCAACAACCACATGCTGGGCCGTTTAATGGCTGAACAACTCATGCACGCATTGCAGATCAGACGCTGGAATGTTGTTGAGTTGCGTTTGGGGAAAGACATTTCCATCACTGGAGCGGTTGCATCTTCTGCACAAGCAAATTTCAACGCCAATTCAGTTGTGGGCGGCTTAATGGAGAAAGATATAAAATCTTCGGTAACTAAAATATCGGTGGTTTCTGACAAGTGATCAATTCAAAGCGTCGTCTTTTGTTGGCAGCGGCTTCGGCCGCTGTTT
>JBEIKS010000187.1:0-5227 GCA_040379625.1 Burkholderiaceae bacterium | reverse complement strand
TGTAGCGTCCATGACATCAACGCCCGGTGGCGGCACAAAACGGAACATGTCCTCTGGCGCTGATTCCATGCTGCGCCAATTCTTCAGGCTCAAGCGGCTTGTTTGCCCCAGCGCATCGGCAATTTCCATCTGAGTTGGCCAGTGATCCTGAAAACCAATACGAATCCGCGTGAAGTTGCTGTCTTTCGCCTTTGGAATGGCCGTCACCCATTGGTAGCCATCTGCAGGCGGTTCGTCCTTAAGTTCAAACCAACGATCGAGCGCTTGGGTTCCGAACAACAGTGCTGCCGGTGTCGAGGCTAGGGCATCGCCTAAAGGTCTGATGGAAACCTGAGCCAAATCAGTGTCATAGATGAATAACTTAATGCCGTCCGATACTATTCGCTGCTCAAAAGGTTTTTTAATCTGCCAATTAAATTTTCCGGGGCGCTGGAAAGAAAAATCGCCGCTGCTGGTTTTTCCGGCCTGCCCGTTTCGTCCAATAACGGATTGGGAAAACTCACCTTGCGCACCACTGACCCGCTGACTGAACAAACGAAGTTCATCAATACCGCCAGCGTTGCAAGCTTCAGAAATTACAAGAGTAATAATAGATAAGTATTTGAAAAAATGAATCATTAGTCTTGTCCTGCTTCTGCTCTGACTAAAATTTCCCGATTGCCGTTTGATTGCATGGCGGAAACCAGACCGGCGGCCTCCATGGATTCAAGCAATCTGGCTGCACGGTTGTAACCGATGCGCAAATGCCGCTGAACAAACGAAATGGACGCTCTGCGATTTTTTAGAACGATACCGACGGCCTCGTCGTAGAGCGCGTCTTTTTCTCCATCCACGCTGCCTGCAACCGTCTCGGAGCCACCTTCTTCGGCGGTGCCCCCTTCCAGAATGCCGTCAATGTAGTCGGGTTCACCCTGCGCCTTGATGTGCTCAACCACGCGGTGAACTTCTTCATCAGAGACAAAGGCGCCGTGCACGCGCAGAGGATTGCCTGAACCGGGCGGCAGGTACAGCATATCGCCCTGCCCCAACAGCGCTTCTGCACCCATTTGATCAAGGATGGTTCTGGAATCAATTTTGGAGGACACTTGAAACGCTATCCGGGTAGGAATATTGGCTTTGATCAAGCCGGTGATGACGTCCACACTCGGGCGCTGGGTTGCCAAAATCAGGTGAATACCTGCTGCACGGGCCTTTTGCGCCAAACGGGCGATCAACTCTTCAATTTTCTTGCCCACCACCATCATCAGGTCGGCCAACTCATCGATCACAATGACTATGTTGGGTAGACGGCCCAAAGGCTCAGGCGCATCCGGCGTCAAAGAGAAAGGGTTGGGAATGCATTCGTCTTTTTTCTCTGCCTCCACAATTTTCTGGTTGTAGCCGGCGAGGTTTCGAACGCCCATCTTGCTCATCAAGCGATAGCGACGTTCCATTTCACCGACGCACCAGTTCAATGCGTTGGAGGCCTGACGCATATCTGTGACCACAGGGCACAACAAATGTCCTATGCCTTCGTAGACGCTCATTTCCAGCATCTTCGGGTCGATGAGGATCAAGCGAACCTCTTTGGGCTCTGATTTATAGAGCAAAGACAAAATCATGGCATTGATACCCACGGACTTGCCTGAGCCCGTTGTACCGGCGACCAGGCAGTGTGGCATTTTCGCCAGGTCTGCGACCACGGCCTTGCCTTGAATATCTTTGCCCAAGGCCATGGTGAGCGCTGAACTGGAGTTGTTATAGACCGCAGACCCCAGAATTTCCGTCAGTTTGACCATTTGCCGGCGGGGGTTGGGCAGTTCAAGGCCCATCAGGTTTTTCCCTGAAATGGTTTCCACCACGCGGATGGATACTAAAGAGAGCGCCCGGGCGAGATCTCGCGCCAAATTGACGATTTGCGAGCCCTTGACGCCAGCGGCCGGTTCAATTTCAAAGCGCGTGATCACTGGACCAGGCATGGCGGCAATCACCTTGACCTGCACCCCAAAGTCGGAAAGTTTCTTTTCTATGAGGCGTGATGTGTATTCCAGCGTTTCGGCGGACACCGTTTCAGTGATGGGCGGTGCATCGTCAAGCAAGCCGAGCGCGGGTAAGCAGGAGTCAGGCATGTCTCTGAAAAGCGGTTGCTGCTTTTCAAGCTCGACCCGCGGTGAGGGTTCAATGCGAACCATGACAGGTTCAATTCGCAGGGGCTCAGGCTTTGAAATCTCGGTTTTCGGCTGGTCTGGGCGAGACACTTCCGTTTCTATGGGTTTGCTGACTTTTTCAACATACTCCACGACCTTTTCCTGCCGCTTTACAGCCGCCACTTCGCCCAGTTTTCTGTCTGCCCTGGCGTCTATCAGTGCGATCGCCTTGAACCAGGTTTTCTCCAGACCTCTGCCCAGGTTTTCAGCAACCTGCACCCATGAAATGCCCGTGGAGAGGGAAAACCCCACAGCCAACAGCAGCAAGAACAACAAACTGGCGCCGGTGAACCCGAAACCCGTTTGTGTAATGCCCGCAATGGCCTGCCCCACCACCCCGCCGCTTCCTTGAGGTAAAAATGAGGACAGGCGCCCCATGCGCAGCGCTTCCATGCCCATTGAACCGACTAAAAAGCAGGTAAAGCCGGCTGTTCTGATCCACATGACCAAGGGATTGGGTGGGTCTTCAGTGAACATGGCAAGCTTGGTTTGGTGCATGCTTTTCCAGTTTTGAGCCAATATCCAGGCCACCCAGGCTATCAGCCACCAGGCGGACATGCCCAACAGGTAGAAAAAAATATCAGCGAGATAAGCGCCTATCTTCCCACCGAGGTTACTGACCCCCGATTGGGCCGACGAATGCGACCAAGCGGGGTCGGTTTTGTTGTAGGAAACAAATACCATCAGCAGATAAACTGCGAGGACGGCGAAACTGCCCCAGCGTACTTCGAGTAGAAGCCGTGCTATTTTTTGTGGAAGTTGTTGATGAGTTCTTGTGTTCAAGGCATTTCGCGATATAAAAAACCATGCTTGGGTTTAAAAAAAACCAAGGCGCGGCAAAAGCAGTGTGCACTGCGTATAATTCACATCTCGTCATTGTACTAATTTCAGGTCACTCTTCGCTGATCTGTGAGAAAGAAAGATCATGTCAGACAGTCAAACAAGCCCAAACAAACACGCAAATGTCCTTATTTTGGGTTCCGGGCCTGCCGGATACACTGCAGCCGTCTATGCGGCCAGAGCAAATTTGAAGCCTGTCCTGATCACGGGACTGGCTCAGGGTGGTCAATTGATGACAACCACTGATGTCGATAACTGGCCTGCTGACGCCATGGGCGTCCAAGGTCCGGAGCTGATGACGCGTTTCCAGCAGCACGCGGAACGTTTCAACACTGAAATGATTTTTGACCATATTCATTCCGTTGATCTGAAAAGCCGCCCTTTTACGCTGCACGGCGATTCCGGCACCTACACATGCAACGCGCTGATAATCGCTACGGGCGCTTCGGCGCAGTACCTGGGCCTACCCAGCGAAGAGGCTTTCATGGGGCGCGGCGTGTCTGCCTGTGCCACCTGCGATGGATTCTTCTACAGGGGGCAGGAAGTCGCTGTCGTGGGTGGAGGCAACACTGCCGTTGAAGAAGCCTTGTACCTGTCCAACATCGCCAGCAAGGTCACCGTTATTCACAGACGAGACAAATTCAGGGCTGAGGCAATCTTGATTGACAAGCTCAATGAAAAAGTCGCGGAGGGCAAGGTTGAAATTGTCTGGAACAACACGCTCGATGAAGTGTTGGGCAATGAAACCGGGGTCACCGGCATTCGTGTTCGTTCAATGAGCAACGAAACTACCCGCGATATTGCATTGACAGGTGTGTTTATTGCCATCGGGCACAAACCCAACACCGACATCTTTGATGGTCAGTTGGAAATGAAAAATGGTTATATCGTTACCCGCAGTGGCTTAAACGGCTTGGCAACCATGACCTCTGTGCCTGGCGTTTTTGCCGCAGGTGATGTTCAGGACCATATTTATCGTCAAGCCATTACCAGCGCGGGAACCGGTTGCATGTCTGCGCTCGATGCGCAGCGTTGGTTGGAAGCCCAGCAAGGCTGAACTGACAGACCCGCGCCATGCCGAAGAAGCCTTCTCTGACAGAGTTCGAACAGCTTTCCGGCTTGCGCAAGGCGCTTGCCGATCAAAAAGCCGCTGAGCAAGAGCGCAAACGCGAAGCTGAGCTCGCCTTGGCTCAGATTGAGGCTGAGAAAAACCTGTTTCGCAATTTGGTAGGCGAAGTCAAACCAATCGCTGCCCAAGGGCGCATCGAACTTGAATTGCCAAAACCTGCGCCTTTGCCACTGCAGCGCTGGAGTGATGAAGAGCAGGTGATGAAGGCCAGTCTGTCCGACGAAATGGACGTTGAGCGCCTGTTGGACACAGACGATCAATTGTCCTACCGAAGAGATGGAATCCCCCCTGAAACCGTCAGAAAATTGCGACGCGGGAAGTGGGTAATACAAAGCCAACTGGATTTACACGGATTGCGTGTGGATGAGGCGCGCGAGGCTGTCGCCGATTACATCAGAAACTGTGTAAGGCACGATGTTCGTTGTGTCCGAATTGTTCACGGCAAGGGCTTGGGATCGGCTGGAAAAGAGTCGGTACTACGCGACAAAGCTCGCCGCTGGCTGGTGCAAAAAGAAGAGGTGCTGGCATTTTGTCAGGCAACCCCCAAGGATGGAGGTGCGGGTGCCCTTTTGGTGCTGTTGCGCTCGCAGTAAGTCCCAAGCTCGTGCTGGTTTTCGTGTTTTAAGTCCGTTGCTAATCGATTTGGGCGGCATTTTGATGAACTATCAAATGCTTTGGAGGCCACCCACCAATATGCAGTCTTCATAAACGACTGCGCGGGCTGCATGGGGCAATTCTGCCAATGCGCTTATGCTGACGGTACTAAAGGGGCAAGGGTCAATCAGGCTTTCCAGCACTTCCAGCGCTCTGCCATGTTGCATCCATGAGCGATCAACAAAAATTCTCAACAACACAAGAGAACCAAGGTCTGCATCCAGCCAAGCCTCAATACCGTGGTGTTTGAGCTTCTCGTCCAGTCGGTCTATGTAGCGCAGTCCAATGGCTTCTTTGCTAAAAATACTGCTTGCCGCTTCCGGCTTGCGTGGGGTGACAGGTGTCTTGAATTGAAGAACTTGAGAGGCCACGACAACATCCTTTGAGCGGGTGATCCCGAATGTAAAAAATTATAAAC
>JBEIKS010000186.1:0-5230 GCA_040379625.1 Burkholderiaceae bacterium | reverse complement strand
GTCTTCAGGTTCTCCGAAATATTTGCGGAATTGTGGGTCATCCAGCAAGGGGTGTTCTGCCGGCAGTCTGACCTGTTGCGTTGTAAAGATGTTGACCACAGCGGGCATTGCGCGCTTTGAAGCTTCGCTGAAGCCGAAGGCGCTGCCTTGAGGGTTGGGTCTTGCTTCAAAAACCTGCACAATAGACGAAACCAACCTAAAGCCAGACCATTCCGGTTTAAGTGTTGTGACTACGAACATCACGGCCAGCACGACGGTGGCGGCCTGTGAAAAATACAACCATGTTTTTTTGAGCATGAACGAGGAACCGATGTTTGAAAGCGCCTGTATGACCCCGACTGAATTGGCGGGAGTGCTCAATAACGTCCTACAGCCGGAAAGAATATCCGATTATTGCCCAAATGGCCTTCAGGTGGAAGGACGCCGTGACATACGCAGGGTAATTACGGGGGTTACCGCTTCAATGGCTTTCCTGAAAGCGGCGACAGAAAAAGGAGCAGATGCTGTTCTTGTGCACCATGGCTTGTTCTGGAAGGGCGATCCGCCAACACTCACGGGTTTTCGCAGGCAGCGGCTCGCCCATGTGCTGGCTCACGATTTGAACGTGTTTGCCTACCATTTGCCTTTGGATTTGCATCCTGTGATGGGAAACAACATTCAGTTGGGTCTGCAAATGGGCTGGGAGTTGAAAGCAACCGTCGGAGACAAGGGGTTGGTGTGCGTCGGTGAGGCGCCGCAAGCGATGACGGTGGCGCAGTGGTGCCAAGAAATTGAAAACAAGTTCGGACGTCATGTGGAATGCATCGGTGATGCGACCCGCCCGATCAAGAAATTTGCATGGTGCACCGGAGGCGCTGCCTCCTACATTGAACTGGCATCGCTTCAAGGTGTGGATGCTTACCTGACCGGGGAGCTTTCTGAGCCGGCCGTGCATGTCGCCATGGAAACCAATACGGTGCTTCTGGGGGCGGGTCATCACGCCACCGAGCGGGGTGGGGTATTGGCAATTGGTGAATATTTAAAACTTAATCACGGTTTGGAGGTGGAATTCGTGGATTTTCCGGTTCCAGTGTGAATTTTTGTCGGTTATACCCCCATAAACTGTAACCAATTCATCCATGCGCGTTTCAAGGGCTATTTGCTTCAGGTAAAATAGAGGTTTATCAAAGTACGCCCTCAATATTGGCGCTTGGTGCTTTGCTGGCTCGGTTTTTTTTAAGAATGGGGTTTTGATGAGTAACAATCAACCTGAAGATGATGGTCGCCGCACGTGGATGATTGCCTGTGGCGCAATGGGTGGAGTGGGTGCGTTGGCTGCAGCCAACGTTCTGGTGGGTACACTGCCGCCGTCTGAACGCGCGAAGGCCGCTGGTGCGCCAGTTGAGGTCGAAGTGGGCGACATGAAGCCGGGCGAAATGCGCACGGTGGAATGGCGCGGCAAGCCGGTGTGGATCGTTCGCCGCAACGAAGAAATGATGGCCAGTCTCAAGGTCACCGAAGACAAGGTTGCCGATCCGAAATCTGATCGCAAACCGTCAGAATTGACGCCTGAATACGCCAGAAATCAAGGTCGCTCGATCAAGCCTGAGTTTCTGGTGGCAGTCGGCATCTGTTCGCACCTTGGTTGTTCGCCTTCTGCGCGTTTCGCAGCCGGTGCCCAGCCAAGCTTGCCAGACGATTGGGTGGGTGGCTTCTTGTGCCCCTGCCACGGTTCAACCTTCGATATTGCCGGTCGCGTTTACAAAAATAAACCAGCGCCTGACAACCTTGAGGTTCCCCCTCACATGTATTTGTCCGACACACGCATTATTGTGGGTCTGGACAAGAGTGGCGCGTAAGCGTCTGTCATCTCCGAGAGCGAGGCATTCATGGCTGCGGAAAAGCAAGTGGAAACAACGGGTTTGTTGGGATGGATCGATCAACGGTTCCCCCTGACATCCACATACAAAGCCCATTTATCGGAGTATTACGCTCCGAAAAACTTTAACTTCTGGTACTTCTTTGGTTCACTGGCGCTGTTGGTGCTGGTTATCCAGATTGTGACCGGTATATTTTTGGTCATGCACTACAAGCCGGATGCAGAACGTGCATTCCAGTCGGTCGAATACATCATGCGAGATGTACCGTGGGGTTGGTTGGTGCGCTACATGCACTCAACAGGCGCTTCCATGTTCTTTGTGGTCGTTTACCTGCACATGACCCGCGCGTTGCTGTACGGTTCTTACCGCAAGCCCCGCGAACTGGTCTGGATTTTCGGTGTTGCAATCTTCTTGTGCCTGATGGCTGAAGCTTTCATGGGCTATTTGTTGCCCTGGGGCCAGATGTCCTATTGGGGTGCGCAGGTGATTGTGAACCTGTTCTCCGCCATTCCTGTGGTGGGTCCTGATCTGGCCATCCTGATTCGCGGCGATTATGTGGTGTCGGACGCAACCCTTAACCGGTTCTTCTCCTTCCACGTTATTGCGGTGCCTCTGGTTCTGTTGGGCTTGGTGGTTGCGCACATTGTGGCTTTGCACGAAGTGGGCTCGAACAACCCTGACGGCGTTGAAATCAAGCTGAAAAAAGACGCGCGCGGTGTGCCTTTGGATGGAATTCCGTTCCACCCTTACTACACAGTGCACGACATCATGGGTGTGGGCGTGTTCTTGATGGTGTTCACAGCCATTGTGTTCTTTGCACCTGAGATGGGCGGCTATTTCCTTGAGTACAACAACTTTGTGCCGGCCGATCCTCTGAAAACGCCTGCGCACATTGCACCAGTGTGGTATTTCACACCGTTCTATTCGGTCTTGCGTGCCAATACCTTCAACTTCTTTTGGCTGGACGCAAAGTTGTGGGGCGTAATTTTCATGGGCGCTGCTGTTGTGATCCTGTTCTTCCTGCCATGGTTGGACAAGAGTGAGGTGAAGTCGATTCGCTATCGCCCCACGCTGCACAAGGTGATCTACACTGTATTCGCCATTGCCTTCGTTATCTTGGGTTATTTGGGTACGCAGTCTCCATCACCTGTGGGTGAAGTGCTGTCTCAGGTTTGCACGCTGATTTACTTCGGCTTCTTCCTGACTATGCCAGTGTGGTCGCGAATGGGTGAATTCAAGCCCGTGCCAGACCGCGTGGTGTTTCATCCCCACTGACCGACAGAGAGAGCTAAATGAAGAAATTTCTAGCGATGTTGTTGTTGTTGCCGGCTCTGGCCTTCGGGTCAGAAGGTGGCATTACGCTTGACCGCGCACCAGATCGCTCCGGCGATCTGACAGCGCTGCAAAATGGCGCCAAGCTGTTTGTGAATTACTGCTTGAATTGCCACGGCGCTGCGCTGATGCGTTACAACCGGTTGCGCGACATTGGTCTGACCGAAGATCAGATCAAGGCCAATCTGCTGTTCACCACAGACAAAGTGGGCGAAACCATGAAAACTGCCATGGCGCCCAAAGATGCGAAAGCATGGTTTGGTGGCGAACCACCAGATTTGTCTGTGATTGCGCGTGCAAAATCGTCTGAAAAAGGTTCAGGTGCAGATTATCTCTACACCTACCTGCGTACTTACTACCGCGATGACACCCGTTCCACTGGTTGGAATAACCTGGCCTACCCGAATGTTGGCATGCCGCATGTTTTGTGGGAATTGCAGGGTCAGCGCGCAGCCAAGTACGTTGAGGAAAAAGATCCGCACGATCACACCAAAACCATACACAAGTTTGAAAAGTTTGAGCAACTCACGCCCGGCACCATGAAGCCCGGTGAATATGATGTTGCAATGGCTGACCTGGTGGGCTTTTTGCAATACATGAGCGAACCAGTTAAAAACACACGTGTGCGTCTAGGCGTTATTGTGTTGCTGTTTTTAGGTATTTTCACGGTTGCCGCATGGCGCCTGAATGTTGCATATTGGAAAGACATTAAGTAACGACTTGATGCTTACCAACGGCTGAGGCGTATTTGCGCCTCGGCTTTTTTCATTTAAGGGTAGTCACAATATGATGGTTCTTTATTCGGGAACAACCTGTCCGTTTTCCCAGCGTTGCCGTTTCGTGTTGTTTGAAAAAGGCATGGATTTTGAAGTCAAAGATGTTGATCTGTTCAATAAGCCAGATGACATCAATGTCATGAACCCCTACGGTCAGGTGCCGATTCTGGTGGAACGTGATTTGGTTCTTTATGAGTCAAACATCATCAACGAATACATTGACGAACGCTTTCCCCATCCGCAGTTAATGCCTGCAGATCCTGTCATGCGTGGTCGTGCCCGTTTGTTCCTGTTCAATTTTGAGCGAGAGTTGTTCGTTCACGTGACAACACTGGAAAAAGCAGGTAACCCCAAGGCTATGGAAAAAGCACGTCAAGCCATCCGTGAACAGCTGACGCAAATTTCCCCGATTTTTGTCAAGAACAAGTTCATGTTGGGTGAAGAGTTCTCAATGCTCGATGTTGCCTTGGCGCCGTTGTTGTGGCGTCTGCAGCATTATGAAATTGAATTGCCCAAAGCGGCTGCACCGGTCATGAAGTATGCTGAGCGCATATTCCAGAAGCCAGCCTTCATTGAGGCGCTAACGCCCTCTGAGAAGGTGATGCGTCGCTAAAAAGCGACCTTGTTGTTTGTTTCACATTCAGTATTCAGAGAGTTGCCGTGACTGAAGTTTCAACCAAACCTTATTTGATCCGTGCCATTTACGAATGGTGCTCAGACTGTGGCTACACACCTTATATCGCTGTGGCGGTGGATGAGCGGACGCAGGTGCCCCGTGAGTTCGTAAAAAATGGGGAAATCGTGTTGAATATTTCAGCAACGGCGACGAACCGGCTCGATCTGGGCAATGAATGGATAGATTTTCAGGCGCGCTTTGGTGGGCGCGCCCGCGATTTAAGCATTCCGATTGAGAACGTAACTGCCATTTATGCCAGGGAAACTGGGCATGGTATGGCGTTCGATGTGCCCAAGGCGCTTGCGCTGGCACCTGACTTTGATGACGCCGAACCCGGTTTTGATCAGGATGAATCTGCGGGCGAAATGACAAATCAAGTGACAAATCAGGTATTGTTGCAAGATTCCAACAGTAAGCCTTTTCCGCCAGATCGCAGTGTTGGCAAGGGTTCTGAGGGACCCGACGACGAAGGCGGGGGCGGAAATCTCAAGCCGGATTCAGGTTCTCCACCAAAGCGCAGCAAAAATCATTTAACTAGGGTAAAATGACGCTCTTCGCCGCTTTAGCTCAGTTGGTAGAGCAACCGC
>JBEIKS010000185.1:0-5285 GCA_040379625.1 Burkholderiaceae bacterium | reverse complement strand
ATTACAACAGCTACGTGGGCAAAATCGGTATTGGCCGAATCACCCGTGGTCGCGTTCGTGCAGGCCAGGCTGTGTTGGTCAAGTTCGGTAACGAGGGCGAAAGCTTCAATGGAAAAATCAATCAGGTTTTGAAATTCCGCGGTTTGGAGCGCATTCTCGTTGATGAAGCCGAAGCCGGCGACATCGTGCTCATCAACGGCATTGAAGACCTTGGCATTGGTTGCACCGTGTGCGATCCCGCTACACCAGATGCCTTGCCACTGTTGAAAGTGGACGAGCCCACGCTGACCATGAACTTTATGGTGAATACGTCGCCTTTGGCCGGACGGGAAGGCAAATTTGTTACCAGCCGTCAGTTGCGTGACCGCCTTGACCGCGAATTGAAATCCAACGTGGCCTTGCGTGTTCGCGACACCGGTGACGACACAATTTTCGAAGTGTCAGGTCGCGGTGAATTGCACCTCACCATTTTGGTTGAAAATATGCGCCGTGAAGGCTATGAATTGGCGGTTTCCCGTCCTCGCGTGGTATTCAAGGAAATCGATGGTGCGCGTTGCGAGCCGTTCGAACTGCTCACCGTGGATGTGGAAGACACCCACCAAGGTGGCGTCATGGAAGAACTGGGTCGTCGCAAAGGTGACCTGCAAGACATGGCCCCCGATGGTAAAGGCCGTACGCGCCTTGAATATCGAATTCCAGCACGTGGCCTGATTGGTTTCCAGTCTGAGTTCATGACGCTGACTCGCGGAACCGGCTTGATGAGCCACATTTTTGATGACTACGGTCCTGTCAAGGATGGTGGCGTTGCAGAGCGTCGCAACGGTGTACTGATTTCCCAAGACGATGGCGATGCTGTTGCCTACGCACTGTGGAAATTGCAAGACCGTGGCCGCATGTTCGTCAGCCCCGGTGAAGCTCTCTACGAAGGCATGGTGATTGGTATTCACAGCCGCGACAACGATCTGGTTGTAAACCCGATCAAAGGCAAGCAGCTGACCAACGTTCGTGCATCAGGCACAGACGAGGCAGTGCGCCTGGTTCCACCGATACAGATCACTTTGGAGTATGCGGTGGAATTCATTGACGACGACGAACTTGTTGAAGTCACGCCCAAGTCCATCCGTCTGCGTAAACGCTACTTGAAAGAGCATGAGCGCAAAAAAGCAGGTCGCGAATCCAATCAGTGATTTGCATTGCTTGATTCAGGAAACTGAGCGTTAATTCGAGCATGCTTTCTGCCCATGTTAATGCGAAAACCGAAGGAGGTGCCGCCACCCAGGCGGTGCTTCCTCCGCGCACGCTTTCCGTTGCTCCCATGATGGACTGGACCGACCGTTTCTGTCGCTCCTTTCACCGCGTCATTACTCCCAATGCCTGGCTTTATACTGAGATGGTCACCACAGGTGCCCTGATTCACGGCGATCGCGCACGTTTTCTCCAATACAGCCAAAGCGAACATCCAGTGGCCTATCAGCTCGGTGGCAGTGAGCCTGATGACTTGGCCCGTTGTGCGAAATGGGTTGAGCAGGCCGGCTATGACGAAGTCAATTTAAATTGTGGCTGCCCCTCCGAGCGGGTTCAGCGCGGTGCATTTGGTGCTTGCCTGATGGCTGAGCCCAAGTTGGTGGCTGATTGTGTGAAAGCCATGTGCGATGCAGTGTCCATTGATGTCACTGTGAAGCATCGAATCGGACTTGATCACGATGAAAGCCAAACTGCGCTGCATGACTTTATCGGTCAGGTCGGAGAAGCCGGTTGCCGTACTTTTATTGTTCACGCGCGCAATGCGATTCTCAAAGGGCTGTCGCCAAAAGAAAACCGCGAAATTCCCCCTTTGCGCTACGAGGTGGTTTACCGTTTGCGGGCCTTGTTTCCTGATTACCAATTTCTGATCAATGGCGGTGTGCAGTCAACGCAAGACATTGCACAGCACCTTGCACAGGTAGATGGCGTGATGATTGGTCGCCACGCCTGGCACCAACCTTGGGATCTTCAAGCGTTTGATGCACAGTGCTACCCATCGCTGCAAGCCTCTGCGCCTGCAATTGCAAGCCGCGCTGACGTACTGTACGCCTTGAAACCGCAAGTGCTGAATTGGTTGGATGAAGGTGTGCCGCTGCGCGTTATTGTCAAACCTTGGTTGGGGCTTTTTCACGGTCAAGCCAATGGACGGCTTTTCAGGCAGCGCCTGTCCAATGCAGTAGAGCTAAATAAAAACACATGGGCGGTCGTGGAACACGCACTAGATGCCGTGCTTAGCCCAACAATTTCCCCGGATTCATCAGGTTAAGCGGATCCAACGCCTTTTTTATGCTTCGCATTGTTGCCAACGCAACTGGATCCTGGTGTGCCATCAAAACTTCTTTCTTCAGCAACCCAATGCCATGTTCAGCAGAAATGCTGCCCTTGAAGCGTTTTACATCTGCGTACACCGCATCATTGATGGTGTGTTCAAAGGCGGCTAAAAATACTTTTGCGTCTTGACCTTCCGGGGCTGAAAAATTGTAGTGCAGGTTGCCATCTCCCAGATGCCCAAACACCACCGGGCGAATACCCGGGTTGATGGCATTGACCGCGTCCAAATTGCTTTTTAAAAACTCGGGAATGGCCGACACGGGCAGGGCTATGTCGTGCTTTACATTCAAACCTTCCTTTGCCTGCGCCTCTGAAATGTTTTCGCGCAAGGCCCACAGTTGTTTGGCTTGTTGCTCGCTTTGGGCCAGCACACAGTCCTGAAACAAGCCTTTTGTTGCCGCAGCTTCTGCCCAAGTCTCAAACTGTGTTGTCAGTGTTTGTGTCTGGCTTGCACTGCAGAGCTCGATCAACGCGTAGCTGTGTTGTGGCGCGGTTGGCAGTTTGTACTGGAAATGTTGCGTCACCAGTGCCACCGCGTGGTGCTGCATCCATTCGAAACTGGTCAGTGCTGCATCAAATTCGTCCAGCAGACCAGTCAGGTTGCGCAATGCATGCGCCGCACTCTCAAGGCTGATCCACGCCGTCAGCCGCTGTTTGGGCTGACTAAACAGCTTCAAGGTGACTTCGCTGATTATCCCCAAGGTGCCCTCAGATGCGATCAGCAGGTCTTTTAACGCATAGCCAGTGTTGTTTTTTCTCAAGCCTGTGTTTTGGCGCAAACAATCGCCATTGGGGAGAACCGCATCCAACCCCAATACAAGCTCTCGCGTATTTCCGTAGCGCAACACCGCAGTTCCACCCGCGTTGGTCGCCAGATTGCCACCAATGGTGCAGCTGCCCTCGGAGGCAAGGCTCAAGGGAAACAACAGCCCCGCGGCTTGGGCCATGCCTTGCACCTCTTGCAGGGTGTAGCCTGCGGAGACTGTGAGCGTTCTGTTGAGCGTGTCGACCTGTGCTGTGCTGCGCAATTTGCTCAGGTTGATGATGACGGTATCAAGACCATCGCTTTGCAGTTCTGCCACGGCACCACCCACCAGGCCCGTGTTGCCGCCCTGGGGCACCATCTTGATGCCATTTTGCTGGCAGGCCGCCACGAGCGTGGACAGTTCAGCCGTGTTTCTCGGCATCACCACTGCAAGCGCCTTTGAAATGTAGCGTCCTCTCCAATCTTTCAGGAAGGGTACTGCATCGCTGCCGGTAAGGCATACGGGGGTGTTTGAGTGAGCGTCACTGCACGCTTGTAGGGCCTTTTTCAGCCAGTTCGGCATCCAGCAATTGCTTTGCACGTTTGAAACTCCTTGAATACAGTACCAAACCTGCAAACAGCAGGGATGACAATGCCAGTTCCAGCCAAGCCAGCGTCACAGACAGGCTGTTGACATCACTGGTGGCTCTGACCGAGCCCTCAGCCACATACAGAAGTATGGCCATGGAAGCCCACTGGAAGCTGTAGACCCGCGACTTCAGAATGCCCGGCAGCATCAACAACAGCGGAATGACTTTCAAAACCAGCCAGGATCCGCCCGGCCGTACGGGCGCCCAGGCAAGTTCCCACCCCACGCATAAAAAAATCAAGGCCAACAGCGCCAACAGGGAAATCATTCTTAGTGCGGCTCGGCTCACGTTGCTTCCTTGTTGTGCAATGCCAATGCGGCAATGGCCAGGCGTTTGCCCAGACTTTTCGCCAGTTCGAATTCTGTGGCGTCCACCGCACGTTCGCCTGCGGCACCTGCCCAATGGCTGGCACCATAAGGCGTCCCGCCGCTTTGCGTGGTCATCAGCGCCGCCTCGCTGTAGGGAATGCCTAAAATCAACATGCCGTGGTGCAAAAGTGGCAGCATCATGGAGAGCAGGGTAGTTTCTTGGCCACCATGCAAACTGCCGGTAGAAGTAAAAACGCATGCGGGTTTGCCGCGCAGGGCGCCAGACAGCCAGTGCCCGCTGGTGGAGTCGATAAAGTGCTTCAGAGGTGCGGCCATATTGCCGAAACGCGTGGGAGAGCCCAGGGCCAGCCCTATGCATTCCTTGAGATCGTCGGCTTCCACGTAGGGCGGCCCCTCTGCAGGAACTGCAGGCGCGGTGGCTTCACACACGGCGGAAATTGCCGGCACTGTCCTGACACGAGCATTGGCGCCTGCAACGGAATCGATGCCTTGGGCAATGGCTTGCGCCAACTTTGAGGTGCCGCCGTGGCGGCTATAATAGAGAACTAGGATGTCCATAGCCCCTAAAGGTATCATAGGTCCTCGAATTCAACTAAAACCCTTGCGGATGAACCAGCCCCTTACCAAGAACCTGTTTTATGGTGCTCAGCGCTTGCTGCATCCTGGCATGGTTCAGCTCTCAATCTTGAATCTGAGATGGTGGCTGGCGTTCAGCAAAATGGTGGCCATACGGACGCGCAATCAAAAACTGGCGCAGGTGGCCTCCAGCCTCACATTCACCACGATACTGTCGCTCGTTCCCTTGGTTACGGTTGCCTTGGCTGTTTTCACGGTATTTCCGGGCTTCAGCAGTTTTCAAAAAGACCTGCAGTCCTATTTTGTGCAGAGCTTCTTGCCGGCCGATATGGCCGAAACCATACTGACTTACATTAATTTGTTTGCCGAAAAAGCCAAGAGCCTGACGGCAGCCGGTATCGCTTTTTTGGTGATCACTGCACTGACCACAATGCTGACGGTTGATCGGGTGTTCAATGAAATCTGGAACGTGCACCGCCCCAGGTCGCTGATCGCCAAGATCAGCCTTTATTGGTCCATCATCACATTGTCCCCCTTGCTGATCGGTGCCAGCCTTTCGCTTTCTTCCATTATTTTTAAAGGCGCCTACAGCGATGTGGAGGAGGTGAGGTGGATTACCCGCTTGCTGTT